>JAEOUB010000459.1 GCA_016839545.1 Candidatus Kariarchaeota archaeon
GCTTTCAAATCACTGACCAATACTCCGGGTCAGACCTCTATCTGGGATACCATCTTCAGCCTCTTCATAGCACTGTATGCTATTCAATCAGCTGCTGTAAAGGGCATCAAGATTGGTGAGGCAGATCTCCCAGATCTCTCGGTAGAGGAGAAGATGATGGCCAAGGAAAAAGGGAATCTCGGGTTCTCCAAGACCGTCAGCCGACTTATCGGTGATAAGGGGATTGTGCTCAGTATTCTCGGTCTGGTGATCGGTTACCACAGCCTGCAAATCCAATCTTTCTTGGGCCGACAAAATATCTTCAATGATTTCGAATACACCGCGGATGCCGATATCATCCTCATTGGTTATGAGGTGAACCTAGCAGTCTCATTTCTGATCTATATCCTAGCAATTCTTGCATTCCTGCTCATTCCAGCATTCAGGAGATATGCCAACCCCACGGTTAGAAGAATCGTGTGGGCACCTGAATATGGAGATCTGAAACTTCTGGCTATTGCAGTCAAGGAGGGAGATATCAACTGGAAAACCGAAGCAATGGGGGTTGTTACCAGCCTTGGAGCATCCAAGATCAAGGGATTGGTAGGATCAGGTGGGTCATTCGAAGAGAAGATATCTGAAAAAGTCGGGGACCTGGTGGAGAAAGCAAAGGACAAACGAGGTGTATCATAGACCGAGTCTATGGCACTGCATTCTGCGTCATTTAAATATGAAGGCGAATTTTGGCTATATAAATCCCCTATTAAAATGTTTTTTCAATCATTTTTTAAGACAAGACACAATACTTTGGTTGGATGGATTTCAAGCTGTTTGTTGAGAAACGAGGATCCACGCCCGAACCTTTAGAGGTAATGGGCGAACACCTGGCTGCCATTTTAGGCGACCAGATCACTGTGACCACTTTAGACGTCTCCAAAGACAAAGATCGAAAGGAAGCGTCCAAATTGGGCGTAGAGGAAACTCCGAGTCTCCTGTTCGAAAAGGTACGGATTTCTGGTCAAGTCAACGAGTACTTTCTTTTAGCCTGTGTCGCTCAACTCCTCACAACAGATGGAAATGATCAATCAGGCAGTACTGTGGATATTGAAGGAGATGATGCAGAGATCAAGTTGAAGGTAGCTTCAGGATTTCTGGCACATCAGACTCAGATCCGAGAGGAGATCAACACTTACCTGTTGATGATCAGATCCTCAACTGACGATTTCAATCCTGAGCTCCTGTTAGAGATGGCCAACTCGGGAACAACTATCTTCATGCTGACCAATTTTGAGGAGGGCAGCAAGAGAGAAGAGCTGGCTGCAATCGGATCCCATGAGCGAATTCTCATTGGACACATCATGCGAACCAACATTCACATGACCATGTCCATCACTGTACGCAAAGGCAGACCCTTCTTTGGTTCATATGTCAGAGCAAAAGATGCCAAAACTTCATGGACTGGTAAGTGGAGCCCCCTGCTCCATGATACCGTATCTGAACTCAAGGACTTTTTCGTCCCGCTGTTCAATACTTCCAGCCCAGTACAGCTAGACGGAGTTATTCCCGAGCCACTAGAAGTCAATCGACTCGTGGCCAAGGTCAAGGACAATATTGAGATACTCCGGGCTCTCTTCTTCTAACCAAAGTAGTATTCAAGCTGATTTGCACTGACTGAAGATTCAACTTCTTTGTCTTCGAGTTCCCAGTCATCCAGTGTGCGCTCCACACCTGATGCACTGTACTTGACTCTGCCATGTGCCTGTATCTGTGCATCATAGGTCAGTTCAAGGTAGTCTGCCTCGATGAGCTTGACATAGTATTCGGGGTCATACGGGGTCTCATCGGTGATCTCAGGACCCACCCGTACGCGTTCAATCGAGTCTTTGGGGACAGTGTCATCAACCACGATAAAGAAGAAATTCTGACCAGGAAAGATCTTCTGCCCGATGGCAGCATATCGCTTGGTCGATACTGCCTGCACTGTGGAATGTGCCCGGTAGCCATCACCCCCTCGTGTTGACTTCAGTTTCATCATCAACTCAGTTGTCTTCGCACGCCGTGAGCGGAGCAACTGAACGTGGTCCATTAGGATATTGTGCGACCTGGAAAGCAATGCCCAGTACTCCTCTCGGGTTGTTGCCTGGCTAAACAGGTCAAGTATCTCTTCCTGAAAGCGTCTCTCAAAGGTGGTAACTCTCCGCTGCCGGTGGCGAATGCCCCTGAGCTTGAACTCGCCATGATCAAAATAGCCAAAATACCGGTTGAGTGCAGCCACACTGTCATACTCCTTGATCGATCCGAAGACAACCCATGCGAATTTGCCCTCAACATCAAGCGGTACTCCAATCTTGCGGGTGGTTGCAGTGATATAGGCATCCAGTCTTTCCCTGGTATCCGTCTCGGGATCAATTGCTCTGAGAAACAATGAGTCAGTGATGCCAGCAACAGTCTCGTAGCCAAACTCCCGTGCCAGTTCCATCGCCTGCCGCAGCATCTCCCTGCCATATGCAGTGACACACTGGTGACTCTCGATACTGCCCCACCGGGAGTTCTTGAACCCCAGGTAGCCAAATGATGAGACCAGGATCCACTTGTAGGCAGAATCAATCCCGGCAAGCTTTTTCTTGATCGGTGAGTCTCCAAGTCGCCTCTTGATCATCTTCATCTGCACTCTCTTGCCAAGAACGAGAGCCATGGTTCGTGTCACCACACCGATACGTCGCTTGCAGGTATGATAGTTGGTCTCAGGTATTCTGATTACAGGCTCCTGCTTGCAGCCCTCATGCTCACACAGCACTGTCTCGTTGGAAATGTTGTGGTTTGACATGATAAACGGGTACAGGGAGGTGAAGTCAACCGCCCACACACGGTCATGTACTCCCGGTGCTGCTGGAAAGATCAGCCCACCATTATCTGCAATCAGCAACTCCTCTGCACTCTTGAACTGCTCACCTCTAGACTTACTGGGAGGAACAAGCGTGGGTGGCACTGTGGCATGATTGATCTTGAACTCGACACCTGTCAGGATACCACCGATTGATGCCCGTGATGACCGTATGGGTGGCACACCTGATATCCGTGACAGGTCAAACATCCCGGGCAGTCCACTCTCTGCCAGAAAGAAGGAGTTCTCAATATCAATATGCAACCTTCCAGCAAGGTACTTCACCGGTTCTCGTCGCATGATCTGCCCATAGGTCATGTAGGTCTGAGCCTGTGACTCTTCCCGGCGGTAGTAGGTCCGTGACAGGCGATCCAGTCGCAGCGGATGCCGTACCTGGTCGGAACGATAACTCAGGTAGTTGAGAAAGAACTTGTCCCCGTTTGACATGTCCAGCACATCGGGATCAAAACGGTCGATGAGCTGTTGCAGGTCCTGGAAAATCTGACGCTCACTGCCTTGCAGCATCAGTTCCTCTAGCTCCTCGGTATTGGTGTGTTCGGGCTGGTAGAGTGTCTTAAGTTTGATTTTCAGTGAGCGGATGGGATCGTGCTTGACGGGGAAATAACCGGACATGTCAATGTCGAACTCAATCGAGAGCACGCGGACTGGCGGAAGAAAGTAGAGAATATCGGAGATGCTGTCATACTGCTCAAGGCTGACCATGTTTAGCGGCTGTTTGCCATGATCCCATTCCCATGGTTCCATCTCCTCTAGATCAGGCAGATCCATTTCGGACAGGTAGATGTATTCCCCTTTCAGTCTCAGAAACGGGGTTCTGAAACGGTCTGTGCTGATATGAACGCCACACATCGGTGCCACCTCCTCCTCGATGAAGAAGTGCTGTCTCCTGTTGATATCGCAGTTGAAAACATTGTAGTGGTGCTCTCGCAGGAGCTGTGTCATTCGCTCGTCGAAATCCTTGTAGGAGACCAATCTGACCTCGAGTACCTCGGTTGCCAGCTCTGCAAAATTGTCAAGCATCCTGTGAGTGGTCCGAATGGAGTAGACCCACTCCAGGCTGGATACCTCCTCGGCAATCTCCATCAGGCTGCGGTTTTTGTCCACAAGCCTGCCTGTGACATCGTAATCTGCATCTGCTGCAATGTAGATCTTGGGATGGTACCACAGGGGATAATGCCTCGTCTGGCCGTCAACAGTCTTGGTCCAGAGGTGTGTGAGATCTCCCTGAAAGTAGATATCGATGATGTACTCACAGCTGGAGCAGTGGGGTTGCACGACCTATGCGCGGTCCGGCTATTGAAAAGGTCAACCGAGTGAGTGTTGTCCGAAACCATTTATGATTGAAACTTGGCGGTAATATCAGGTGGGAATTTACCCATACCGTCGCAGCTCTTGCCGAGTTCATCTGATCTTCGAGTACATGTGCTGGTGGCAGTGATCCAGCCGTTACAAAGACCGGTGGTACCAGCAGTACCGTCGTATTTGTCACAGATTGATTTGTACTCTGTTTTCTTTCCACCTGCGTTGGGAAGCGGAATAGACATACATTTCCCATCAAAATTGGATATAAAAATCTACGCGCCATCGAGGATTTAATTGAAGCTCTCTGACAATAAGCTGTTTTCAGCCTGATTTATCCCTTCAGAGGGGTGCGATCAGATTTGCTCTGTGTTTTCTTCTTGTCTTTCTTTGGAGGTGTCGGAAAATCCTCAGTGAAGAGAGGCTCCTCTTCCTGACCATCCAGCTTGGCTAGCATCCGACCGAAGTTGGGTGTATCAACGGGGGCATCTACCTCCTCGATGACAAACTCTGGTTTTGGTTCTTCAGCAGGTTCCCTGACTTTCTGTGATTGTCTGATTGAGTCCATCAGATCGTGACCTGAGGTATCAAGTCGTGATTGGATCTGTGCAACACTCTCGTCAAGTTTGAGCTCTTTCTCGATGAGATTGTATCGACCATCATCTTCCTCTACAGGTTCCTTTGTGGTGTCTCCTATATGGTCAACAGGGACCTCTTTCTCAAGTTCAGCTTCAAGTGAGGTCTTTTTGGGTGTCCATTTCTTTTTGGAAATAGCACTTTCAACTGAGACTATCTTCCTTTCAGGACTTGGCTTCTCCAATTCCTGTCGGAGTGCTTTGTTGTTCTGATGCATTGCAATTGATTTCTCCTCAAGCATCTCGTATTGCTTCTTGATATCCCTGAACTTGGCAGTGTACTGCTCTTTCTCTGATCGCAGTTTTTCCAGTGCCTCGTAGGCCTGAGCTGTTTCCTGTTTGAACGACTCATACACTTTGGTGATTTCCTGAATCTCCTGGTTATACTTGTTTTCCCGTGCCTGCATTGTTCTTGTCAGCTCACGGTTCTTCTCCTGGAGTTCCTGTCGCTGTTCCTCCATCTCACGCATCTTTTTCTCCAGAAGAAGAAGCTGATCGGCGAATTCTGAGACATGCTCAATTGATTCAACCACCTGTTCCTGCTGTTTCTGCTGTTCATTATGAAGAAGAGACTGCTCCTCGATATACAGATCAAGCTGTCTGCGCTGAGTCACTACCAGTGCCTCTTTCTCCTGCAATAGCTGAGCCTGCTGTTCCAGCTTCTGGGTGAGATCTTCGATTTCCATGTCCTTCTCTTGAAGGAGTTCAGAGGATTTTGCCCCCTCTTCTTTGAGTTCCTCGAATCTCTCATCAAGATCCTGATCAAGTTGGCGCTGTTTTGCCGCCGTCTCCTCCTCCATCGTTGTCATCTGCTCTCGCAGGCTCTCCACCTCTTCGAGCAGAGTGCTGAATTCCATGGAAAAGGAGGTGAAAATATCTCGAACCAGTGGATGAAAGGAGTCGTAGTGACGTCTGAGCAGGGCATCCATCCGCCGATGATCATCACTGAAAAAAAGCACGTCATATCGGAACGGGGCGGGTCGCGCAAAAAACTCCTCGTAGTCTTTGAGTTTTTTGTCCAAATCCTTGCTCATAACATTGTATTGACAACACAGAAAATAATGTTATTGATTTCCTTGTTGCTAGAAGATAACCTCAGAGTCCTGAACTGTGTACTATTCTGCCTTTTTGCCTTCTCAATTCGCCATTTGCTTGGTGATTGTCACAGATTTTATAGATAAATCACTGTTAGGTAGGGTATGACTGTGCATCTGGGATTGCTATTTCATGCTAATTCCCCATTTTCATGGTCTTTTGAACCGGCATATCACACCTCCTACAGACCAGTCATTGATATTTTGAGTCGTCATGGGATACCGGTTAATCTACATTTTTCTGCTACATTGCTGCAGATGGTGAATTGGAAGTATCCCGAACTACTGGATGAGGTACTCCGGGGAATTGAAGAGGATCAATTTGAGATCCTGTCTTCTGCATACGCTCAGAATGTTATGTATGCTACATCTGATTGGGCCAATGAACAGCATGTTGTGAAGAACAGGGAAGTTATTGAGGAGATTCTCAATGTTACTCCTATTGGGTTCTGGAACCCGGAGCGTGTCTGGACAAATAAGTTGTCCAAGTTGCTGGTGGAGAAGGATTTCTTCTATACTCTGATTGAACGTGATATTCTCAATCCTGAGGCACCTGAAACTGCAAATACGGTCTATGTTCACAAGATTGATGGGGCATCTCTTTACTACTTGCCTGATAATCAAGATGCACTCAAACACATCGACCATGCTATTTGGACAGGGGAGACTGAACCTATTATCGAGTACCTTCGGCAGTTGAACGAGACCGAGACTGATCCGGTGGTATGCTATGCCGAGGATGCCGAGAGTGTGGGCTACTGGCAACTTGCTCATCCCACTGTCACAAGTGAAGAGGTGTATCACAATCTTGACAAGCTGATCACTACTCTGAAGGAGCATGATTGGATCAATATCTCACTGTTCGGTGATATAATCGCCAAGATACCTCCTGTTGAGACTGGACCATTGGGTGATGGTCAGGCAACATGGATGGAGGAATCTGCTCAGCGAGACGGATATACAGACTATTTTGACTATATCAGAACTGCACCTGAGATCCAGTACTACACAGAAGAATATGACAGGATTGAGGAACGGCTTCGCTATTACGAGTCAAAGGCAGGAGATACACATCTCTATCAGGAAGCACTGATGGTCTACCTGTCCCACCAATTCGAGTTTGGCTGTGCCACAGCATCTCTGGGTGTGGAGACTATGCGATTTCTGTTGAATGTACCCGGTAAAATGGTGCTTGAGGGTGCAAGATTGGCCCCTGTGATACTTCAGTCTATTGATGCCCCGAAATATTTGCTTGCCTGGCGGAATATGGGTAACCATCCTGTGATAGTGCTCAGCAATGAGGATGTTTTCTCTATCTGGACACCGTTTGGCGGACGTTGTGTCCTTCTCATCGATAGGCAGCGGCAGACACTCATCTCTCCCAATCCGTATTTCTACAATAGGGGTAACTCCATCTCTGACCTGGAATTACCGAGCCCGACATTCGAGTTTCCCGATTACAATTCCTCCATCATTCACGGAGGAACACTGTTTGGAGATGATCTCAAGCTGGATGGAGACGATATGGGTATGCGTGCTGTGGTCAAACGCGAGTTCTCAGCCCACAACACGATTGACAAATTTGGTGTCTCCCTGCAGCACAATTACTATGATACGCAGATCATCCCCTTCGACAACAAGATCAAGTTTTGGATAAAATTCGGTGAATTCAGGCTGTTAAAAGAGGTAAATCTGCTCGGCAATGAGTTCCGTGTGAAGTACTTTCTGGAGAATCCTACTGACCGAGCAGTTCTGACAGAACTGGGTATCAACAATGAGGTCAGTCCAACTCCAAATGAGATCATGATTGGTGGTATCAACATTCTTGATATCAGCATGGGGACGAATAATTACTCGATCTTCAATATCTCATCTGGA
>JAEOUB010000460.1 GCA_016839545.1 Candidatus Kariarchaeota archaeon
AGCTTTGGTAATTTTTCCATCTCAGACGTCTCAATATCCAAAATGTCAAAATTCCCATTTGAAAGATATACTTCATCTTTTGATATAGAGGGGTTAGTAACCCTTATTCCATGACTTTGTTCTATCTGTACCGAATTGTAATTGCCGACAATGATAGCTCCGCAAGGGCAGAGAGTTGCGAATACTTCTACCTTGTTACCTGTAAGGGGAATATCCAGTTTCCATCTGTCAGAACAACTCCTACACTCGATCCCAATCTGGTGATAATTGCTCACACTTCCCTTTCGGTGATCGTGTTAATTTAGGTTGACCTAGTTACTGAATTAAGTTTCCAACTTTTTCCACAGGAGATATCCTATTGGTGCCACGAGAAGAAATATTATGACAATCTCCCTTTGTAGCCCATCAAGAATTCTTCCTGATTCTGCAAAGACGGGATTAGTACCTTCTTGGTATTCAACCCAATTCGATTTTCCATCCCCATCAGGATCGTCATTTGCATTTGAAATCGTGGGATTGATCCCATTCTGGATTTCCCAACCATCTGGCAACCCATCACCATCCGTATCGGAACTGGCGGGATCACTTGCCCACCTACTCTCAATCGCATTTGTGATACCATCACCATCCCAATCCTCCTGATCATCAGTTGCATCTGTCACATTGAGTCCATAGTCAATTTCCCACCCATCTAGGGCACCACCATAATCACTGTCAGGATTTAGCGGATCTAGATACAATCTTATCTCTTCTCCATTTGACAAACCATCGCCATCATAATCACGATGCTGATCGGCTACTAACGGATTTGTACCATAAATAATCTCTGAAGCATCATCAATACCATCCCTATCAGAATCTGTTTCATAATTCAGCGTACCAATGTAGTCTTCCAGAGTATCAGGTGCACTATCACCATCACTATCCTCTCCTGAAGCGATCAATCCAAGTCCATGATGGCGTACTGGACCCATGTACAAACCGATATCGAGCATTGCAAAGTCTAAGAGATCATCAGTTACCTCAGCGATCACAACCCAGGTTTTACTAATAGTGTCGAGTTCGTACATAAATTCTGTTCCAATAAGGATTGAGGATTGTAACCCAAAGAAAGAGATTCGATCTGCTACTTCAGGAAAGTCGTACTCTCCCTCGGGTGTCCACAATCGTTGACGCGTGATGTCAAACACTGCAGGATTCAATCCTGCATGTCCCAAAACGAGGTCGTTCGACAGAATAACGGGTAAACTTGTATTGCCCGTTTCCGTGACCAGAGTCTTTACCCCCTTGGCGTCAGATATGAATCCCAAGGCGCCGGCAGCTAATATTGTCTCACTTGACTTCCTGGTCTCAATTCTAAAATCTGACTCGGTGAAGATGTAGTACTCTTGGTCAACTAGGTCCATAGCTGATACATACAGTCTCCTGTTCAAAGTGAAGAATTTGTGATCAGCTGTCGGTGTATCAATCTCTCGGGTGATAAATCTCCCATCGGGTAAAATGAAATAGACATCTGTTGAGATACCACTTATCCCCAGCATTATCAGATCGTTTCCAATCCCAAACCACACGATTTCATTATAGAATTCGTCAGGAGCGCCTAATGTTAGAAATTCTCCTTGGGAGTATGTTCCGTACACACCAAGTAGATTTCCTGAAAAATTCAATGTCCATGTAATCCATGCATTACCTAAACCACTGAGATCCAATAGCGCAGCAGATGTGTCTAAACTCAGTTTTGGAAATATTGAAGCATCCTCTATGAGGAATTCATTTGGATCAGCTCGCCACATAAAAATAGGCTCTTTGATTGTACCTGATGTCTCACTAATCTCCATCACATGAATATTTGATGAGACTCCTGGTATTGTCATGAGTACCAAAACAATGATCCAAAGTCTCACACCTACCATTTCTCTCAGGAATTAATAGGGGTTCCAATTCATAGTGAGTTTTCTGCTAACTATCTGATTGAAGGAGTACGAACTTGTATGCCATTTTCCCACTCACTGCGCGATACATTTCGGAAGTGATTACTCCTTTCTCAATAAGCGAGTTTACAAGGGAAGGAATATCTGTTTCCTCAACATTCAGCGCTTGTATGAATTGTTCAGTTGTCATCTCTCCATCATGTTCTACCATCAAAAGTAAGACTCTAATCTCTTGGGAAGAGAACTCATTCTCTGTTAGGATTTCTCTGATATGATTTCTCAGTCCCTGATATGCCCGGAGCAGCTTTGACTGCTGTACTTCGAGAAGAGCCAATCCTTCTTTAATCTGAGGTAACAGTTCTATCCCTTCTTCAATTACAGTGTCGTAAGTTGTATGTTGGGGTGATCCCAATTGAAGTTCGGGTGTTATTGATGCGAAAGGTGATGATACATTGTCATCTAAATCACGTAATGTGGCAAGGAACAAATTTGGTGCTACAGTCAAGGTTAGTATCACCGAACGGTTTAGGAAAAAATATTCTCTATCTGGACCTTTATCTGATTTTTTCTTCTCCGAACTCACAAGGTTTGCTTCTTTCAATACTGTCAGATGATTGGAAACAGCTCTTTGCGATATGTTCAGTAATTTAGACAGCTCAAATGCATACCTTTCCTTAATTGTAATAAGACGAAGGATTTCCCTTCGATACGAGTTGCTTAGCAGTTCCAATGCTTCATCAAAGGGGAGTTCTAGTTTCATCGGGGTACCAATCCTATAATGACCTTAAGGGAGAATACAATTTCCTACATAAGAAAATTGTGACGAGAACCTGTCTTGTCACAAGAGCTTAAACAAAGGTTGTGTCTTTTACCTCTGATAATCCAGGCGGTTTAAGTTTATACTCTGCTCTCTCTCCTGGTATCATTTCTTGATAAGCACTATCAAAATGATCTCTAGTTAGCATCAAATTGTGTAGAGCTTGTTCTGTGATCTCTCCTCCCGCATTTGTCGTCATTTCTATGAACTCACGAATTGCTATCATTCTCGCACGATCCACCAATGCTGTGATCTCGGCACCGGACCAGTTTTCAGTTGCAGTGGCCATGCTATCAAGATTTACCTTATCAGATACTCTAACACCGGTTAGTTTTACCTTGAATATCCTCATTCTTGTCTCAAAATCAGGGTTATTGACTGGGATAACACGATCAAAACGACCCGGTCTCATGAGTGCTGGATCAATTAAATCAGGTCTGTTGGTGGCTGCCAAAATGGTGACACCTTTCATTTCCTCCAACCCATCAATTTCAGTGAGAAGTTGTGACACTACCCGTTCTGTTACTCCTGAATCAGCTGATCCTGACGACCTTGCCTTTGCAATTGAGTCAATCTCATCAAAGAAAATGATACACGGTGCAGCAGACCGAGCTTTGCGGAAGATTTCTCGTACACCTTTCTCACTCTCTCCAACCCATTTAGAAATTAACTCAGGGCCTTTGATAGAGATGAAGTTTGCATTAACTTGATTGGCAACTGCTTTTGCGAGCATAGTTTTTCCCGTGCCAGGCGGTCCGTACAACAGGACCCCCCTAGGAGGTTTCGCTTTCATGGTTTCAAATACAGTTTTGTAAAGCATAGGCCATTCTATAGTTTCTTTTAGGAGATCCTTGACATCATCCAGCCCTCCCACGTCTTCCCATTTGACATCAGGAATTTCAACAAACACCTCACGTAATGCAGAAGGGTTGACTTCTATTAGACCATGTTCAAAGTCGGCCATGGTGATATTCAGTTTTTGTAATGTTTCAGGATCGAGACTTTTGCTCTCAGGAGATAAATCTATCTCAGGTAGAAAGCGCCTCATAGAGGAGAGGGCTGCTTCCTTTGCAAGAATTTGCAAGTCTGCACCTACAAATCCGTGGGTTCTAGATGCGAGTTCATTAAGATTCACGGTGGCATCCAAAGGCATACCTCTGGTATGTATCTGCATGATTTCGAGTCGTGCCATCTCGTCTGGGATTCCAATCTCCAATTCTCTATCAAATCTTCCTCCCCTTCTGAGTGCTGGATCAATACTATCAGGTCGATTTGTTGCAGCAATAACAACAACATCTCCTCTTGCCTCCAAACCATCCATTAATGACAGAAGCTGTGCTACAATCCGTCTTTCGACCTCCCCTGTGACCTCTTCACGTTTTGGAGCAATTGAGTCAATTTCATCAATGAAAATAATTGAAGGTGCATTCTCATTTGCCTCTTCAAAGATCTCTCGTAATTTGCCTTCTGACTCTCCATAGAACTTAGACATTATCTCAGGACCGCCAATTGAAATGAAATGTGAGTTGGTTTCTGATGCTATGGCTTTTGCCAACAGCGTCTTACCTGTTCCAGGTGGACCGTAAAGTAATACCCCCTTAGGAGGTTGTATCCCAAGTCGCTCAAAAATTTCCGGATGTCGGAGAGGGAGTTCAATCATTTCGCGTACTTTTCTGATAGCATCTGAGAGCCCTCCAATGTCCTCATAGGAAATCTTAGCAATTTTCTCCTTTGTTTCTACATCTCCTGTAGTTGTTTCAGTTCCACTTTGATCTACTATTTTGAGTTCACTATTTGTACCGAAGATGACCGCATTTCCCGGTTCAGTTTTGACCACGGCTAGATAGATAACCCCTCCAAAACCCGTTGATATTGGAACCAAGTCCCCTTTCGTTACAACTTTGTCAACCAAGG
>JAEOUB010000461.1 GCA_016839545.1 Candidatus Kariarchaeota archaeon
GTAATCCAAACCAGGTTGTCAAAAGTAAGGCAACGACTGCAACGATAATACCGGTCCTCATGTCATCTCCAAGGGGGAGTCTACCAAGATAGACTAATATCATTACAACACCTGCCACGAGTGACAGTATTCCTGTGATTGATCCAAGGAATGAGAGTATTCCCAATCCCAATGGGATAGGAAGACTAACTCCCAGTAATCCTAACACGAATGAAAGGATGATCAATACTCCATCTACTAATACCAATGTCATACCAATTTGTTTCAAATCAGCCATAGTAAGCCCTGATTTCAGAGTCACTATTTAAATTCACTGCAATTTGAGAAATGTAATCAAAAATTCAATTGTTCTATACTGATGAAATAGCCATGAAAATGACATGAATACTCAATTTTCACTACTTTCAGTGGCTATCTCGACATTACGAAATCGGATTGATCTAGAATTTGTGGACAAAATGCCCCATATATCCATTTTCTGTATGGTTGATCTTAGCAAACCCGACTCTTTCCAATTGGACGACTCTACTGTCGGAGAAATTCTCAACAGAAGGCTCAATATATCCAGAAATCTCAAGCAAGGAGTCCTCATTGAGAGTATCCTTGGAAGGGTAGAGTAACTGGGGGTTGACGAGAGTTATCTTCTCTCCTGGTACCTCGACCCACTGGATCTTGGGGACCTTTTTCAGGATCTCATCTCCGGCATATTCTGCCTGTAGTTCATCCCCCACACCGGTGATCTTGATATTGTAGAGGTCCTTTAGCCTGATGAGATCTCCCACCTTGACATCTGCGTCCACCCCTGAAATCCAGAATTCCATTCCAGTCTGGTAGGATTTCTTGCCCAGATCGGGCAGATCTGGATGATACTCCAGCTCAAGATCAATCTCGGGTGCATCGGCTACCACCACTTTGACAGGATCCTCAGCCATGAACAGGCGAGGTGCTTCCCGATCGAGGAGTTGGCGTGATACTGACTCGACAGTAACCCATGCGATAGTGGATGATTTGGGAGTAATACTGGCTGCCTGAATTAGCATCCGGGCAGTATCTGGATGAAGACCCCTGCGTTTAACTGCCTGCAGGGTCAGTAACCGAAGATCATCCCAATCATCCACTATTCCTTTCTGTACCAGTTCTCTGATGACTCTGCCTGAGGTCGGACTCCCCTGGATATTGAACCGGCCAAACTGGACAAACTCAGGGACCGTTCCCCCCATGAGCTTGATAAGATGTGATTGAAGTTCCTGACGCATGGTACCAAACTCGCCGGAGCGGATCACATGGGTGATCTCATATTTTGCCTCAAAAAAGGCAGACTCAAAATCATACAGTGGCCAGGTGACATACGTGGCATCAGTCAGTGCATGCTTGTGGGGGCTGAGCCTGAACATGACAGGGTCTCGCATATTGAGATTGTCTGAGGTCAGGTCACCCTTCATCCGGATCACCCCTTCTCCAGGTTGATATTCACCACCAACCATCTTGTTGAACTCTCCAAGATGATCACCACCTTCTCGGTGTGGACACGCCTCTCCTTCGTCTTTTCTCGCATTGAAATCATCAGACGTACAGGAACAGAAGTAGAATTCTCCCCTACTCAACAGGTCTCGAGCTGCATCATACATGTCATCAAGAAATGCAGAAGCCCGTACCTCCTCGTTCCAGGTACATCCAAGCCAGTTCATTCCATCTTTGATCGCATCAAAATAGATAGGATCCACTTTCTCAGGATTGGTATCATCAAATCTGAGCATGATCCAACCATCATACATCTCACGGTACATGTGGTTGATCAGATAGTTCATCCCCTGACCGAGATGGGGATATTTTGAGGGATCTGGTGCATAGCGTAACCGAACTTTGCCTTTCTCAGCATTAGGCAGCTCAGGCAGACCCTTTTTCTGTTCCTTTCTCGCCTGGGATTTTGCCTCTTTCTTTGCCTCACGATTTGCCTCAGCATCAGGTGCCAGCTCATTAAGCCTGGATTCGATTGCAGACATCTCCCAGGAGGAGACATCCGCCACCACCTCGGCAATATATGGTGAGATCTGTTTTGCCTGGGATCGTAGATCCGGGTTCTTCCCCATGATGCCACCCATGACTACCTTGCCATTGGGCTTACCATCATGTAATTTGGCATTGAGCAGGACATCAATGAGAATCTTCTCCTTGACATCATCACTGAGCTCGGTCATGAGTTTGGTAAAGAAATCCGAATTTTAAAACTGTGTATAGATTACGGTGAAGGACATATCACAATCTGCGTCTCAGAACGGGGATTGCAAGGATTGCCGACAGGAAGATCAGAAAATGACCTGCAGGTAGATCGCCAGTACTGGCTCCACCTTTGCCATCCACGACTCCCTCGCCAATACTGTCAACAATTGTGGATTCAACAGATGACAGGGAGGGCAGACCATCACTCACCTGCATAACTGCATTACCGACAAAGATGACATACTGCAACTCGTTGGGTCTGTAATCTTCACCGAGAGTAAAGCTGGTAAAGCTGATCTCCTGGGAGTCTCCACCACCAGCAAGTGAATATGATTGTACCTGCTTGTAGATGGGTTCGGACACCCAATCAAGACCGGTCTCAGTCTTGTCGCCGATAAGAAGAGTGATGTTGCCTTCGTCGACGTAATCCAACATATCCATACCGCGTATCACTTTTGCAGTGATGGCGTATTGTTCAGGGTAGGATTCCATGACAAAGACCTGGAGGTCTATGGGCCATACAGGCTGATCCACAGCTTTACCTAGGATATTGTCAGCAACGGTACCTGCGGCTGCAAACAGCTCTCCCATTTCAGGGGTGGGGTCTGCAAGGACGGTATCGAACAGGATACGGTTTTCTTGAGTCCCTATCCTGATGAATAACTCGAGATTACCCTCCTCAGACGACTGGAGATTGAAGAAATCTGCCGAGGTTACTTTCTCTTCGATAACGTACCATGGTGACATGAGGAGTGATCCTGAAAGACCATCGTGCCAAATGTCAGAAGATGTCACTTCGAACAACTGCCCACCAAGTGTCACATTGACCCAATCCTCACCATCATACCGGTTCAATTGGAGGTAGTTTTCCTCCACGTCTATGGTGGCGGTGGGGGATGGCGTATACGTTA
>JAEOUB010000462.1 GCA_016839545.1 Candidatus Kariarchaeota archaeon
AGGTCACTGTCAATGAATATCGGCTTTGAATCGGTTTCAGGATACATTCTCGCCTTTCCTGGAAGGGGACGAAGATATCCAGTTGTCCCATCTCCTCTGGGTGCTCGAACTTCGGGTACAATACCGTCCGCAGATAGCCACATGTGAAACGCAGCCTTTACTCCTTCTATGGATTTCAGTGCCTGTATCTCAGATGAGACAATCATCATAAATCCGTCATCATCTTTTACCTTGAGCTCTTTACTGACACTGTCTACCTCAGCTTGACTGATACCAAACTTGGGTAACTCATCTGAGTGCAAGATTCCCCCCACACCGGCAGTAACTTTGCAGATTTCAGAGAATTCAGTTCCCAATCTGTAACCAGGTTGCAACTCGTAACCCAGTAATCCTGAAAGAGAAGGAAGCTTTGCAGCTATTACCCTGTCACCTCGTTTAAGTGCAGATTTAACAAATTTTGCTTCGCATTTTTTGAAATATTTTGATACATCTATCGCTTTAATCGAAGTTATTCTACGTTTGGTGATTTTCCTCTCTTTGAATATTTCGAGTAAATCAAGCATCCGCGATTGGCGGATAGCCTCGTTCTTCACATATTCTGGTAGAAGATCAAGTTCTGATACTCCCTTAATCTCAATTCTGTTCCCTCTCTTGATAGATACATTGAGATCCTGTCTAATCGTACCCTGACCACGACGTACGAATCCGGTGGTTCTTAACAACTCACCGATACGCATGGCTGTTGCTAGTACCTCATCTGGAGTTCGAAGGTCTGGCCCTGTAGCCACTTCTATCAATGGGATCCCCAATCTGTCTAGTCTAAATTTTCTTGTGCCACCATCTCTACCAACATTCTTTGCAGAGTCTTCCTCCAGGTTGGCTTGGTAGATGCTCACTTTCTTGCCATTCACATCGATAAATGAAGTACTTGACTTGTAAGCGATCATAGCGGTTCTTTGAAATCCTGATGTATTACTCCCGTCAATAATCGTCTTTCTTGACACAAGGATTTCGTCAACCAGTTGCAGGTTGAAGATATTCTTTGCTATAGCCAAGCTACGGTAGAGAGCCTCCTGGTTTATGGGGAGAATGGGTTCCTCATCTAGTTCGATCAAACAAGTCGTATCATCAAATCCCTCGTAAAGTGTATCAGACTGCTTCAATTTCTCAAACATGGCGGTAATGTCAACATCACCTGTTTCTCCCGCAACTGCACGTAATTGTCGTAGGACTGTGAAATCAGGATCATCATCTCTGAGATGTGCTGGACAAGGACAGAATAGTTTGGATCCATGTTCCTTGGATCGATCTTCCGTATTATAGGGTGCCAGTACCTGCTGATGAAACTCTAGACCTGACATAAAGCCTTCAGCTTCGAAATCAATCTCTGTGGGTGCTTTCGTATCAAATTTCATACTGATCAGTACTCCGTGTATTTGAGGAGAGTGGAAAACTCTCCTGCGATGTTCTTAGTCATAATGGTAGCATAGTCATCCTCGAAATTTCCCAGTGTCCAACCGGTTTTCATCAATGCAGTCTCTGGTAACATATCTCCAAGATAGGTAACTCCTGCCTGTAATGCAGTTCTCAAAGCTCTGTACACATAGGGATGCACTCTTCCATTAAGACATTGACTTGTCATTCCAATAAAGACGCCTTCCTCAGCAGCACGTTCAATAGAAGGTATCCAGGAATTCTCAGTTCTCAGTGGGAATGTGGGGACATGACCTAGTCCAGTTCCCTCAAGGATGATTCCCCTGTAACCCTGATCCACATGCCAATCAAGGAGTGCAGGAGGGACACCTGGATAGGTTTTGATCAAACCCACCTTTTCTTCATACTCTTCCAGCAATTTCACCTGACGATCATTTCTACCTTGGAAACTCACCACTTTCTGAGTGATCTTGCCATCTCTGTCGATCAACGCCAGAGGCTCCTCATTTATTGTCTTGAATGCATCTCTTCTTGATGTATGCATCTTTCTGACCTTTGTACCTCGTGAGAGTTGCATGATCTCATCTTCAGAAGAATGGTGCATGCACACCATGACTTCTGCAATATTTGCATGGGCTGCTGCTCTTGCTGCAGCAATCAAGTTAAGGGCACCATCATATGACCCACGATCTGACGATCTTTGAGCTCCTGTCAATACAACAGGTACAGGCAGATCCTGGAGCATAAAGCTGAGAACTGCCGAAGAATATCCCATGGTGTCTGTACCATGAGTGAACACAACACCGTTGGTTCCCTCATCAATCTGCGAGGCAGCTTCACGTGCCATGATTTTCCATTCAGATGCAGACAGATCCTCAGACCCCAGTGTAAACAAGGATTTTACCTCTTTGAAACTCACTTCATTAAATAACTCAGGAAGAGTGGCAAAGATCTCTTCCGGTTCCATAGCCATAACCACACCACCGGTTTTGTAATCGATCCTTGAGGCTATTGTACCACCTGTGGCGATCAGCGATATCTGAGGTAAATTGCTCTCCTGATCAGGTACCCTAATTTCAAAGCTTTCCAGTTCTACAGATCCGTCCTGTTTTGTTACCTCAAAATTCTTGTCCACGGTGACTCCAACGTTGTAGCCATTATCGAGTTTGATGATTATGGTGGAGGGATTTCCAAGCTCATTCTGTGCAAGAAGATTTCCTTCTACTTCTTTTTCTCCACTTATGAGGGTGATCCTATCTCCCGGTACAATGGAAGCTTGTTCAAAACGCTGCGTGATGGCAGGGTCATAATTACCATAGACTGAGTCGACGGTAACCGTCTTTGAGCGTTTCTTTGCCATATGTAACTCTTTCACTAGGTATTGATAAGGGTATGAGTCGCGTTCTTCAAATCTCGTAACTCTGAAATAGCAGACTAAATGATTATATAACGGCTGACAGTATAATATTGTATGACTTTGGAAGATATTCACCACCATCCTCGTGGGATCAAATTCTCCTCCGGGAGGCTTGAAGTGGCCGGAAAGCATTTAGATTTCGTTGACGGTTTGATCTACAATGATCCCACATCAATGGATCAGAGAATTTGTCTGACCTTGGTTGATAGACCGGAACCGAGGCTACTGCGTTCAGCTACAAAACCATTTGCTACTCTTCATCTCAAGGAAGCCGTGTATGCAGGGAATTTTCCCATAGCCCATCTAAAGATATTTTTGCTCTCGGCTTCAATTTCTGGTCAAAAAATCGATGTTGTAGTTTCTCCTAAGAATGATAGACTTGATCTTTTACTTCGAGATCAATGAGACTAATCTTCAGTTTCAGGTTCGGTCACAGGAAGCTCTGTACTGAAGTTATTCCAGATACGTCGGACACGATCGGCAACAGGTCCGTCACCCTCTACACCCTCCTGAGTGACCTTGTAACGGTCCATTACCAGTAGGGTTTGGGTGTCTTCAAAGTATCTTACTCCAGACTTCTTGAAAACTTTCTCAAGCTCTGTTCGTAGACCAAGAAGATCGAATGGTGCCTCACCAAGGTAGATTTCTGCGATGGTAGCACCGGAAAGGAAGATCCGGTGGTGTCTTTCATTGTTGACAATTGCATCACCAAGGATCAGAGACATATCTTCGGTGTTGAGTCCGACAAGCACACCCTGTACTTTCTTACCACCTAGTGTCTCAATAATTACATTCTTACCCGCGAAGGTGTTTAGTTCATTTTTAAAATTTCGAGTTAGGTTGATCGACATATTTTACCCTCTAGGCGTCTCTTCTCGTCTTAATATAATTCAATTTTGAATTGGAACAGTTCGAGACACATTTAACCAAGTTTACTTGGAAGGTGTTGTGTTCGTAATCTCAGCATGGGATGGTCTTGCCAAGATAGGAGATTATACTGTCAATGAAAGAACCATCCGTACGCCAGCTCTGTTTCCTGTGGTGGATCCCAAACAGCAGAATTTGCCCATTGCTGAGATGAAGGATCGTTTCGGTTTTGACCAGGTAATCACCTCAGCCTACCTGATGAGTAAGCGTATGGAAACCATGGAATTCTCAACATATCCCAAAGTCCATGATTATCTCGATTATGATGGTCTGGTCATGATGGACTCAGGGGCCTATCAGGTGATGCTCTATGGTGATATTGAACTCGGAGTGGAGGAAACTCTGACTCTACAATCTCATGTCCGACCTGACATCGGTGTGATCATGGATCACCCGATCGGTTATGATGTAGGCTATGGAGAGGCAAAACGTCGTGTAGAGACAACTATTATCAATCTTGAGGC
>JAEOUB010000463.1 GCA_016839545.1 Candidatus Kariarchaeota archaeon
CCACTCCAGGAAGTGGTATTATTCCCCAAAATGGATCAGATCCTGCATTTGGATGGTCTGGTATTATTGATTATGCGGATCAATATCGAGTTGTTAATGAAGAGACTGGAGGTTTCTTCCATACAGCAAATGAGCAGATTGACATCAGGGATGATTTCTATATCACTGACCTCTACACAGCACCTTTCAGAGGAGATCGTATAGTACAACTGCTTCAAGCTGATGACTCAATCACCAATGTGGATATGCAGAATATCCAGGGTGATACATTTGATCTCTATTCTGATGCAATCAATTCTGCAACAATGGACGCTATCATGACCACTGTAGCAAGTAACCCTGACCTTGAGAAAAGAATGGCTGATGCCAAAGAAGCCATTGAAGAATGGGATGGCAATATGACTCGAGACTCAACTGGAGCAACAGTCTCTGCAATTTACCGCCTATTCCTTGAAGAACAGGCTTTCAAGGATGATTTTGGTGGAAACTTGCCGTACGGTGCCTATGACTCAAACGCAAACTGGGGGATGGTTACTATTCTTGATGACCCAGATAACCGCTGGTGGGATGACACTACCACCACAGAGGTCGAAAACCGTGATGACATTGTACACAGAGCATTCGACAAAACTGTTGCCTACCTGGTAGAGAATGTAAGCCGTAGACCAGCAGGTTGGGCATATGGTAGCGTGCACAAAGTCGTATTTGAACATCCTATGGGTGGAGTCATCGGCCTACTCAATGAGGGAAATACCCCCTCAGATGGATCTAAGTTTACTGTCAAAGCAGCTGGTGGAACTCCAGACTATGACAATGGAGCAATCAGCTTCACTCAGACTCATGGATCTTCAATGCGGTATGTCGCAGAGGCAGAACCCTCTTGGTCTAATGTCTGGGGAATTGTGGTGCCAGGTACATCAGAACACTTCTTCCACGGTCAACGAGGAAATAGTGTGGACGACTGGGTAAACAATATTCTCCACGAGTGGAACTTTGGGACCTCGTATGACATTCCACCCACTTTTACATATAGGAAAGTCTGAAATCATCATTTATCACCGATTATGACAATCACGTAAATCTAGGTTAATTCAGGCAGAAATAATATCTGGTAACATCGACACATACAGCCCCCAGCCACAAATAACGATCGATAACGATGACCATCGATAGCCATCTCTAGAAAATGGATACGATTCTATGGAGATCACCAAACCAAGGTAGAACCCTTCTTCAAGTAGAAGTATGCATAATGTATAACCAATGCTGGAAAGAGAAGTCACTGATGTCGCAATCTCGACACTTGCAAGTTTTCTTCTTCTGCTACTTATCCTATCACCGACTGAGAACCCAATGATCACCCTTGGGATATTCGCATGTGTGATGCAGATCTCGGTAAACTTCTTGCACTTGATTTTGAAACAACTCAATAGGTTCTCAGATACAGGATCCCTGATCGTAGTATTCTTCAATGCAGTATGTGTAGTCATTTCCTTTCTAGCATTTGTGACAGGTCAGCCTGAGCCGGTTGAAGGCTTCTGGTCAGCAGTTGCTAACGGGTACGATGTGTTGGCATACACCATTATTATTGTCAATACTGTCCTCACCATTATCAGTCGTACTGCAGCATTTGTGGAATTGGATTAGACTTCCCCATGAACAAGGCTGTAAAAATATATTAAGTGAACATCCCGCTGACTGCATAATGAGTTACATTTTGAGCATAGATCAAGGAACTTCAAGTACAAGGTCAATCATTTTTGACAGTGCTGCTAACATGGTTGCCGTCAGTCAGAAGGAACATCGCCAGATCTATCCGCAACCTTCCTGGGTGGAACATGACCCCAATGAGATCAAGCAAAATGTGATTGATACAATGAGGGAAGCACTTGAAAAAGCCAATCTCAACTGGTCAGATATACGAGCAATAGGTATTACAAATCAAAGAGAGACTGTGGTGGCATGGGATAAGAAAACCGGAGATCCCCTTTACAATGCCATTGTATGGCAATGCCGTCGAACCACCCCTTCTATATCCTGGTTGGAGGCGGATGGACACAAAGACACCTTTCTCGAAAAGACAGGGCTTGTTCTAGATGCGTATTTCTCAGGAACCAAAATTAAATGGCTTTTGGAAAATGTTGAGGAGGTAAGAGCATGCGAGGATTTGGCAGTAGGTACAATAGATAGCTGGGTCATTTATTTTCTTACAGGTTCA
>JAEOUB010000464.1 GCA_016839545.1 Candidatus Kariarchaeota archaeon
CTGATTTCAAAACAGGGTAAGTATGCAGAGCTGTACTCCACCTATTATGCCCATCAGGGTATTGGTGAGATTGACGCAGGACTGCTTGACGAGAAACCAAGCAAGCACTCAGAAACCCATGTCCATCTAGCTTCCCTACTAGAAGAGAAACAAGAATGGTACAGTAATGATCTGAAAATCAAGCTCAACGGTACTACTGATGAGCTGATGCTTGAAGCACAGTACAAATCTGTATCACAATTACTCGATGGTTTTCTAGGAATGGTAAAACGGATCAGTGAGATGCATCAGAGTAGTAAAGATGTCATTCTTTCTACAATCAAAGAAAATGGGCACATTGAACTGCAATTGGAGTACAATCATGCAACTATACCTGAAAAGATGCAGACTATGATGATGAACAAAGATGCTCCTTCACGCGGTCCAGGACCCTCTCTGGCGAAGATAGTTGATGATGCAGGTGCCTCATTTGAAATCATCTCACCACCTGAGAACAAAGATAAAGGTATCATCCTCAAAGCTGTTTTCAATCAGAAACTAGTCGAAGCATAATCTCAATCATACATACAGGTTATCAAGAAATGTCATTTCATTGAAAAGATAGGTCAGAATATTCAGGAACTGTATTTTCTCCTGGTGCAGGTATACGCTGAAATCAACAGGTCCCACATGCATAATCAGGACACCATATACCTTTTGCAATGCCCAGAACAGGTGATTGTACATTCCCACATCAAAGGACATCACCATCAGCTCATGGTATTCCATCGACTCCCTGACAAGTTCAGACATACCCACCAGGTGGGGTTCGACAAATGTGGTCGTCACATTACCAGAGTCATCTAGATACATTACCTCATTAAACAGGCTTAGATCAACCTCCTTGACAATATGGACATGGTGAAAATCAGACGATGGCTGATCACCGATATGGATCCGCAAATGGGTGACCAGTTGGGAGAAGAAGCTGGCTACCATCTCCGGGTCATCATCTGTGGCAATCACAATTGGTATCTGCATCAGCAATGAGTAGAGAAACTCGCCCAGATGATCCCTGAAGCGTGAAGTAATCCAGTCATGGAGATCGTTTTTGAAATCGTATGAATAGGGTGTACTCTCTTTCTCAGGTGTGAGCTGTTCAAACTCGTGTGCCCACGCACTCAGTGACTGCTCAGGATCATCCAGCCAGCTATCAGGATTACTGCCAAAATACTGCTGAAATGCTTCCTGTACCTCCAGTATATTATAGTAAAACGACATACACGAGCTGATCTCATGGGATGTCATAATATACAGGTCAGGCTGGTGGGGTGGCGTCTGTACATAGAAATAGGTGTCCAGCACGTGTGAGAACATCAGTCCTCGATCACGAACATAGGGACCATTCCTTGCGAAATACGATATCAGCTCTCCCTCAAACTGTGCATACTTTTCCTGTTCCAGACCCACACTGGTCAGAAATTCCAGGTCGGGGTGCTGAAACCGGATTAGCATTACACGTCTCATGGTCTGCCCTCCTCAAGGGTTGTGAGCAACCAGGAGAAGACATCATCCACTCCGTTTCCAGTTAATGCAGAAGTCTCAAAATAGGCCACCTTGCCTTCAATACGAGCAGTCAGGTCATCGACAAAAGCCTGTACTTCCTCTGTTTTGAGTCCTCTATCTTCCGTTCTGAGATCTATTTTGTTGGCAACCAATGCAACATGGAGCCGGGAACCAAGTGCATCTGTAGTAATTGTAATCCAATCTTCTAGCTTGTCCAGGGTATCTGGTTGCATTACATCAAATACAAAAATTATACCCGAGGTACCAACAAGGTGGGCACGAACCGTGTTAGGTGTCGATTCGCCGGCTAGATCCCAGATTTGAAAACCACCCTTCTCAGTGCGTTTCAGGGCAAAATCTACTCCTATAGTCTTAGCATAGGTATTGTCAAGATTTTGACCCATGTAGCTCCTGCGAAGTGTTGTTTTTCCTACTTTTACCTCTCCAAGGAGGATAATTTTGTAGTACGTTCTAGACCACCTACAAGCGGAGTAAGTCATAGAGTTTTTTCAAGATTGTGCTGAATTTTCCCCCAATAGTTTTTTTGAAGCACAATTGCTAGCAAAAATATCGTTGAAATCTATTCTTCAGCTGGTATTTTGATAAATATTCACTTTGAAAACACCCCGGTGACTATAATTACTTCTAAAAAGTGAAGGTAGTAGATATCCTGTGGAATTTGATGCTGCGCGAAAAACTCTGGACCTTTCAGTCAGGGATATCGCCTTCTCTATCAAAGCTTCACAGTCAGATGGATATATCTCACGGAGACTTAGAGCACGAATAGGACAGGATGCACCTGCCAGCTACCAGTCAAATACCGAGGGTGAGACGGAGTATTACATCAAGTTCTTCAGACAAATTGGCGACTGGAATGTGAAGATCCGGGGTCGTGTGGATGTTGTCCACAAGAATGGTAACAGCATTCACATTGAGGAGGTCAAGTCTGCCATCCGCAATGTACATACCATGGAGAGTGATGAGGCACATGTCTTTCAACTCCAACTCTACTGCCTGTACTTCTATGAGGTGGAAGGTTTCAGTGATCTCAGTGCAGATCTGGTCATGATTGATCCGGTTAACAAGCAGGAGCGTCGTGTCAAAGTTGAAGTCCAACCGGTGGCCGACCAGCTAGATGAGTTTCTCAAGAAACTGATCAAAAATTATGTACGTGAAAGCAAGACCAGGGAGAAACTGAAAGAGAGACAGGAAACTGTTGTGTTTCCCTATGAGTATCGAAAATTCCAGGAGGATATCGTAGAACAGATTGAGGCCATCCTACCTGCCAATGCCAGGATCATGCTGCATGCACCACCGGGTATCGGTAAGACTATCACCACGCTGTATCCTGCACTCAAACTGGCACTGAGTCGGGGACAACGTCTCTTTGTGGTCACTTCGAAGACAACACAACAATTGATCTACACTGAGGCTATCTCCGATCTGCACCAGGCCGGCTCTGAATTCAAGGCCATCAAGATCACGGCCAAAGCCAAGATGTGTCATACCCGCCGGTATGACTGCATGGACAATGACTGTCCCTATCTTGAAAATTACTTCGAGACGGATACACGGATTGATGTAAAACAGCTACTACAACTGGATCTCATTGAGAGAGAGGAGGTGGAGAGTCGAGCTCAGCGAAAGCGGGTCTGCCCCTTTGAGCTATCACTCGATGTTGCCCTGCATTGTGATGTCATCCTCTCTGATTTCAATTACATCTTCCACCCCCGTATTCGGTTTCAAAGATTCCAGCAGGAGTTTGAAGACTCTATCCTGATAATCGATGAAGCACATAACCTGGTGACACGAGCTCTGGATTACTACTCAGATGAGCTCTCAATTGATGAGATACAGCGTGTCTATGATTTTGTTACCAATAGTCAGATCAATACCCAGCTCAAATACTTCCTCAAGTCTAATCTTAGCAGACTGAAACGGCATGTACAGCAGTACAAAGATCACATTGTCAATCTAGAGGCCGAGCATGCCATCATCAAGATGGATCGCAGCTTCTTCGAAGAATTCACCGTCAAATTTGATGATTTTGTCATCCAGTATCTCAACAGTCTGCCGTATCTCCCTGAGAAAAAGGATACGTTAGTCAAATTCTCTGATAAATTGAAATTCTTCACGCTGCTGCTGAGAACATCAGACGAGCCTGAATTCGAGGAAATCTATGATCTAGATCTCAATCAGGCCCGTATCCTGTGCAAATCTGCTGCCAAGAAATTGGAGGAGCAGATGGAGCTATTTGACAGTATTATTGTTCAGTCTGCAACCCTTGAACCCCTGGAATACTATGAGAAAATGCTGGGTTTACCAGAAGATACACAGATCCTGAGTTATCCCAGTCCCTTTCCAAAGAAGTTCAGGAAATATTTCATCGAACCATCTATTCCCACCATGTACTCCAGGAGGTATGATTACCTGCAAGAGCTGGCAGAGATGATACAGCAGACCATTTCAATTCATGATGGTAATTACCTGGTGTTCTTTCCCAGTTTTGAGTACCTGAAGAAATTTGAACCGGTATTCAAGAGGATCACAGACTTCAAGGTGCTTGTCCAACAATCTGAGATGGCAGATAATCGCCGAAAATCAGTGCTAGATGTCCTTGAGAAAGATAAACGAACAGTATTGCTTGCAGTCATGGGTGGAGTGTTTGCCGAGGGAGTTGACTACAAGGGTGAGATGGCACATGGTGCCTTTGTTATCAGTCCGGGTCTCCCAAAGATCACCTTTGACCAGGAGTTGAGAAAGGAATATTTTGAGGAAGAGTATGGTCGTGGTTTTGATTATGCCTACCGTTTTCCGGGAATTTCTAATGTGATCCAGTCCGCTGGTCGGGTCTTCAGGTCAGAGACTGATCGGGGATTTGTTGTGTTTGTAGGCTACAGGTTCTCTACACCGGAATATTTTGATCTGTTGCCCAAGGATTTTGATGCCAAAACTGACGGTAAAGAGGCAGAGATAGAGAAAATCTGGAAAGATTGAGAAATTCTTATTTTGTGAGAGAGATTGATAGTTCAAACCCTTGATCCTTTCCGGGAATAGGTGAAATAATCTCATATTCTAAGCCCATGAGGTCCATGCACATCTTGAGAAATGTTAACCCGATACCATAACCTTTGACCAGAGCACCATCATGTGAATACTGGAAGTACTTGTTGGTCAGTTGTGGAATGACATCTTCAGGTATAGTTTCACAATCATTGGAGAATACGAGTTTTGGAACTGGGTC
>JAEOUB010000465.1 GCA_016839545.1 Candidatus Kariarchaeota archaeon
GGTACAGCGGGAGTGACAGCATCGGTCACCACTCTGATCTCTGACTATTACGAGGGAGAGCAAAGAAACAAGGTGATGGGTTTGCAGGGTAGTTTTATGGCGTTAGGCGGAGTTATCTTTGTCTTTCTTGGTGGAGTACTGGGAGACATTGCATGGAATTTTGCGTTTCTGGTCTATATAACTGCATTTTTACTGTTCCCACTTGCTGTGATCTACCTGTATGAACCAGAGGTGGCAAAACTTGAAGAAAAAGTCGATGATCATCAAGACGGAGAGCTGGAGTATCTCCCCCTTATACTTCTCTACATCCAGTCATTCATCTACCTGAGCCTGATATATGGAATTATAATTACTGTCGGAAATTACATCATCGAACTTCAATCAGACGTATCTACCAGCCAGATTGGGATTACCATATCTGCAGTGTCATTCACTGGATTTCTGGTATCGTTGCGGTACAAGAACCTGCGATCCTCAATTGGAGAATATGGTATTTTTACCTTGATCTACATCTTTCTCGCCTTGGGGCTCATCCTGGCATCATTTGGCCAGACATATCTCGCGATCACACTGAGTATGATAGTCTTCGCCGTTGGTACAGGGATGAACTGGCCAAATTCCAACCTTTTCGTAATCAATAGGGTACCTGAACGATACAAGGGTCGAGCTATCAGTATGATCTACACTTTTGCATTTTTCGGCCAATTTGTTGCCCCCTTCCTGACCTATCCTCTTGTTGAACAACTTGGAGTAGCCGGCTTTTACAGGGTATCCGGATTCTTGTATGGAATTATTGGTATTGGTCACCTCCTATTGAAATTGAGATCTTGAAACAGTCCTCCAATATCGGCTCAGAATATACTAATACCGGAGTACAATGGTATTGATGTGGCAGACCTTGAATCGATCGCATCGTCAATTCACACCCAGATCAAAAGGGAAGAGGGAGTAGGTGATCAGGCAGGTGGTAGTGGCCATCTCGGTTTTGTCTCCATCATGCTGGGTAATGTAGAGATCATGAAAAAAGACGTGGACCAGAGTCACGGGTACATGTATAAGGTCAGAACACAGTATACCAAATTTATCGAATCAGAATTCTCCATTGAGCCAGACAACCCTCCTCATGAGTACATCTACTCTCAGATATTTTTCCTTGATAACGAGTACACCATCGTTGGATTTGATGCCAAGCAACTTCTGAAATCCAATGTTGACATCTCAGAATTCATTGATTTTGAACCTGAGGAATAGCCTATGACTTCTCTTGCCCCTTAGAGAGCAAATTTAAGAATGACAACTCTCAAGTCTCGTTGTATATGGTCAGCAAAAATGTGAACCAGCTGTTCTATCTTGTTTCATTCATTCCCACAGCATTAGTGGTTACAGGGAACCTGAAGGGAGGTTGGTACGCTGGGATGAATGCCTTCTTTGCACTGGTGATCCTGGTGATCCTTGACTGGCTGATGCCGGAAGATACAGATCACCCAGAAGATGTGTCTGACCTCTATGCAGATGCAATCCTCTTTGTTCACGTGGTCATGCAGATCACAGCTATCTCCACACTGATGCTTGGTATTCAGAATGGGGTACTAGCCGGAGTCTACATCTGGCTGGCAGTTTTCTCAACTGGTATAAACTCAGGTCAATCAGGGATTATTGTTGCCCATGAGCTCATTCACAGGAAATCCAGAATACTCAGACTTCTTGGGCATATTAACCTGGTGCAGGTTCTCTACCTACATTGGTCAATTGAGCACCGTTACGGCCACCATCGCTGGGTCGCAACTATGAAAGACCCTGCAACAGCCCGGTACAACGAGACGGTCTACCACTTTATTGCCCGTACTATCCCTCAACAGTTTGTCTCTGCATTGAGAATAGAGACTGAGAGACGTGCGACACGGGATGAGACAACACTCATGCAAGTTCTGAACAATTTTGTACTGCGTGCTTATGTGGTACAGATTGCAGTGCTGGTATCAATTTACATGCTACTGGGTCCACTCTTCCTGGCAGCATTTGTGGGTCAGGCACTGATTGCCATTATCCTACTGGAGCTTGTCAATTACATTGAGCATTATGGATTGCTGCGAGAGGAAGACCAGCCATTTGTCATCGAGCTGGCATGGAACTCTGACGTGGTCTCCTCTAGATACATGCTGATTGACCTTGTAAGACATTCCGATCATCATCTCAAGAGCTACAAGCCATTTAACTCGCTGATCTCCTACAATGATGGCTCAAAATGTACTGTGCCCACGCTACCCTCAGGCTACTGGGGAGTCTTCTACCTCACTTTCTTTCCGAGGTACTGGCGGAAAATCATGCATCCGCGGATTCCGAAGCCGATGGTGGACCTCTATCACAGGCTCAATAATCTGCCCATTCCTGATGCTGCACCGGGATAGATTATTGATCAAAACTCCATTTCGATATCTCAAATTACTATGGAAACCATACTAAATTTTATACCACATCAGAACAGCTAGGAAGTATGGAAACGATCGAGATCAAGACAGCCTGTGGCTCCTGTTGCATTCCAGAACAGGAAATCTCAGTGGAGTATAAGGGACAAACACTACGATTCTGTGAGCAGGAATGTAAAGAGGAATTCCTTGA
>JAEOUB010000466.1 GCA_016839545.1 Candidatus Kariarchaeota archaeon
ATTCCACTGGTTCAACAGCCAGTATCCTCCGGCAATTGCAGTCACCACAAAAAGGACAATCAGAAGCCACCTCTGGTTGGCAAAAGCCCAGCTGATCAGCAGGCTATCTAAGATCAGGGCGCAGCCAAAAAGACCCATCCAGACTGGTCGTGAGAATTCCATAATCTTACCATAGAAGCCTTCACTCTTATACATTTGGCAGGTGTCAACAGATTTTCTAACAGTTTTGTCAAGTTTATTTTACATTATCACAAATAGCAATCCAATTGCATCAATATTGCCCGACAATATGTCGGATATAATTACTATAATGTAAAGTTTATATTACATTTAGTCATATATTCTTGTAGATGAAACAGGAAACTCTTCTCAAACTGTTGTTTATCGATGTCATCCTTGCGTTTGATATCTTTGCTGTCTGGTTCTCATTCAATGTCAACTCAGTTCTACCAATCGTATTTGCTTTCACCGGTGCAGTATTTCATTGGCCCAGCTTCATGGCAAATATCCAACTGACCAATCTGTCTAGGACGCAGAAACTCTGGCTCATTTTCTCCATAGATGCCGCTGTGGCTGGTGCCGTCTATGCTCTACTCAGCCAGAGCTACTACCTGATCCTCTTCTATGCAGGTGCGAGCCTGTTGACCCTGGTACTCCGGCGGTCATCTTTCGTAGAGATGATATCCACAAAGGAGGCTATTCCAGCATGAGTATCGGTGACAAATTCAGTAAGATCACAATGAATTCAGTCCTCGTTGCAAATGGCCTCTTCTCAGTGAGTTCGGGATTACTCATTGCTCTGTTTTCCACCTGGTTGACAGGACAGTTTGGTCTGGCTACCAGTGCCTGGTTTCTGGGTATCGGCCTGACATTAATGGTCTATGGCTCCGTTCTCTTGGCAGCAAGTAAATCAACACATCCCAATCTCATGGTAGCGATGGCTGCCGAGGGTGACCTCAGCTGGGTGGTGATGACCACCTGGATCTTGGTTAATCCTTCATTCTTCGGCCTCAGCCTGACGACTCCGGCAATCCTACTTACTGTGCTCACAACTCTGATCGTCTTGGATTTTGCCGTGATCCAACTCCACCTATTGGCACGGACACCGTCATCATACACTGTTTCCGAAACGGTGGATGGAACTGTAGATGAGGCGTGGGAAGTTATCGCAGATCTTGAAGGGTATGTGAATTATACAAGTCTCATCCGAACTGATCTAGTACAGACTGATAATGACACAATAGTCAGGGAATGTGAGGATAGTCGAGGGTCATGGAGAGAAACCCAGGTTGATTATACAACAAATGAGAGCTACACCATGGAAGTGGATACCTCCGACTATCCCTATCCCTTCAGGTATTTTGCGGGAACATGGTCAGTAAAAGAGATAGAGGAGAAAACTGAGATTTCTATGACTTTCTCATGGGTTCCAAAGGGATGGATCTTTGGCAAACTGGTCTTTGCATTCCTGCTCCCTGGAATGATAAGAAAAGGTGTCACGCAAACCATAGAGAAATACGAGCAGAGGATAATCGCAAATAGATCTGTTGCTCTGCAAGACCGATCTCGCCGGTTAAATCCAATTTCATCGCTAGCTAATACCTAATAAACCCCAACATTAATTGCAAAATAGTGCGGTATCACCTGCTCATTCTTCTACTTACTCCACTTCTTATCTTGAACACTGCTCCCCAGCCAACATCAGCATGGGGGTATTCAGTTCATGGGGAGATCGCCGCTCAGGCAATAGAACTCCTGCCAGAACCGTGGAATAATTACTTCCGTGACTATGCCGAAGACCTGCGTGAAGCCAGTGTATTTGCAGATCAGAGAAAAGGAAGTGATCCAAGAGAACCCGGCAGACACTACGATGACCAGGATGAACCCCATCAGGATCGTTATGTACCGTTTCCATCCACAAACTGGAGTTTAGGTGTTGTATCGTGGGCAATAGAGAATACCACCCGGGATCTGACTATTGCCTTTGCAGATAATAATACAGCAGATATTATGCTCTACATGGGCGATGCAGCTCATTACATTGCAGATGCAGCACAGCCACTGCATGCCACAAAGAATTACGATGGTCAATATACTGGTAATCGTGGGATACACAGTAGATTCGAGACACGGGTAGTCTCCCGGAATTTTGATGATGCCTTTGATCTCAGCGACTTTAACGCAACACAACTGATAGACGATGCGTATCTTATGGGAGAGGAGCAGATCACTACCGGGCTTGCTCTTGTACCTGCGGTATTGGAGGCTGATGATGTGGCAACTGGGATTGACGAGGATTACGGTGATGCCTACTATGAATCTCTGTATGAGCAGACTCGGGATATGATACGCGACCGGCTGGCACTTGCTATTCAGAATACTGCAAATATCTGGTACACTGCCCTCTATAATGCGGGTTGGATAGAGGAGGAGACTAGCTCTACAACAATGCAATCTGTTGAGACATCACAATCCGAGACATCCACGGCTTTGAGTTCATCAACGAGTGATACTTCACAGTCTGGCATTCTTTCAGATACAGCACCCTCACCGCTGATGCCCATGCTTGTTCTTATTCCAATCATTGTCTCACTACGAAAACGAGCTTCCCGTTAAAGATATAATTCTGACTTTCAATCGCCGACCCGTCTGAATTGGAAAAACTTCATCAGAAATCCTTGCTGATAACCATTACCTTGTAAAAGAAACCCAAATAGTTCAGTTGAGGAAGATGAAGCTCGAAGTAAAAAATATCTCCAAGACCTATTCAAACGGTTTCAGAGCCCTTACTAATTTCTCTATCGACATAGAGACAGGAGTACTGGGTTTACTGGGTCCCAACGGAGCTGGAAAATCAACTCTCATGAGAATACTTTCAACCATTTCCACCATGACTGAGGGACAGGTCCTCCTCAACGATATTGATATCACCCAGAACCCCAACTATGTCAGGGGGATGCTGGGGTACCTTCCACAGTCCTTTGGAGTGTATCCAAATCTTACGGCAGAGGAATTTCTCAGGTATATCGCCACCCTGAAGGGACTTGAGAAATCCGAGATAAATACCCGTGTAGATGAGTTACTGACCCTGGTCAATCTGCAAGATAGTAAAGACAGGGCTGTGGGTGGCTTCTCAGGAGGTATGAAGCAGAGAGTGGGCATCGCTCAGGCTCTACTCAACGATCCAAAATTGCTGATTGTTGATGAGCCCACAGTTGGTCTGGATCCTGAGGAACGAGCAAGATTTCGGAATCTGATTGCCGAATTAAGTGGAGATCGGATTGTTATTCTGTCCACACACATAGTATCTGATGTGGAGGCAACTGCCTCAGACATTGCCGTCATCAATGCAGGTGAGAATGTGACAACGACCTCGCCTGAAGATCTATTGAAATCAGTCACGGGGAAGGTTCACGAGACTGTAGTACAGCAGGATGGATTTGCAGACATCCGTGAGAAGTATATTGTATCCTCAATGATCCGTCGTTCAGATGGGATTCATGTACGAATTGTGACCGATGAGGCTCCAGACAATTCCAAAACTGTAATACCATCTCTCGAAGACGCGTATCTTTACACGATCGAGACTCATCGGAGTAACCACGTATGATCTCAACGATTATTGCCGTAGCCAGAACTCGATATCAAGAGTTTGTACGCTCAGATCGATTTTTCATGTTTGTGGTATTCTTCATTGTCTTTGCCTACATGCTCATACCATCTCCTGGTGCGAGCTATACCACGGTTAGAATTATGGGTCATCGGGGATACTATGACAGTCTATGGATTGCCTACATGCTGGTAATCGTCTCCCAGGTCTTTCTGTTGCTGATCGGGTACTATTTTGTCAATAACTCTTTGAAATTAGACACTGATACCGCGACGGGTCAAATTGTGGCTACAACACCAGTGAGGGGTGTCACCTTTCTTCTGGGCAAATTACTCAGCAATTTCTACATCCTGGCAACGGTCACATTGATTTGCTTTGTCGTCTCGGTGGTGATGGTCCTGGTTATTGGAGAGGACAGCACACTGGAACTGGGTGTGATGATTATGCCATTTGTGGTATTCATGCTTCCTAGCATGTTCTTTATTGCAGCCATAGGATTGTTTTTTGAGGCACAGCCCTTCATATCAAGAGGGGTCATGAATGTGCTGTATTTCTTCCTGTCATTACCTCTCATCATGGACAGTAAATTCGACGCTCTAGGCTTCAATATCATTGTGGGTAGCCTGGAACAATCTCTCCTGTCTCAATCAACACCACAGGGTCCTAGTGGGTTCGGCATCAACTCAAACCCCAGTGGCGATCTTCCAGTATTTGTCTACGAAGGATTGGAGTACACCACAGCCATTCTTGTAAACCGGCTGATTGTGATTGTCATCTCGATCCTGTTAGTCCTGCTTATCTCTCTTGTCTTTAACAGGTTCAACCCGGATATGGACAAGGAACACAAGCTAGAGGAAAAGGAACCCAATCTTTCTTTCATTTCAAGGGGTTGGGGTGCTCTGGTTATCACAGGTGGAAAAATCTATTCGACGATTTCCTCCACAATACCGGTGCCAAAACAATTTGCTCTGATTGAAATAGAGCTGAAAATGATACTGAAAGGTCAGTCAAGGTTATTCTACATGGCCGCAACCGGTATCATACTGGGCCAGCTGCTCTCTCCTATCCAGCTAAGCTATGGAGGGTGGCTCTGGGCTGCATGGATCTTGCCAGTATTGAGTTGGAGCAAAATGGGACATCGTGAGATCAAGTATCGTACTGATGAGATTATTTTCTCAGTGCCCAATGTTCTGAAGCTTCAATTTCCATCAGCATACCTGGCAGGTGCTCTCAGTGCTCTAATTCTTGCCAGTGGAACTGTGGTCAGATTGCTTATCTCCGGAATGATGATTGAGCTGGTTGCAGTCGTGGTGGGTGCATTTTTCATCTCCTCTCTCGCCTTTTTCCTCCAGTCACTGACACGCAGCAGTGTCCTCTTCGAATTTGTATATCTCACCTTTTGGTACCTCATGATCAATGGAATGGAGATTGCAGATTATACCGGTACTATTGGTGCCTCTATTGAGAACTCAGTCTGGGTCTACTATCTGATCATGACAATTCTGATGGCCATTGGAGCATTTGTACTGAGAAAACGTAAGGTATTCAGATCATAACTTCTGCCAGTAGGATTTCATCATACGTACCATATTGCCACTGGCAATCCCTTCCAGCTCACTTTCAGTCAGAGAGAGGTCGGCTTGGAGTTTGGTGAAGAGTTCTGGCATAGCTGTAATATCCTTCATATCATCCGGTAGCGTACAGCCATCCATGTCCGAGCCCACATGTACATGCTTTGGGCCTACCAGATCCAGGACAGTTGAGTACATGTCAACCACTGTATTGATGCTGACCTCCTTGTCATCACGCAAAAAACCTGTACAGAAATTGACTCCAATAGTGCCACCGCTATCTGCAATTGCCTGTGCCATCTCAGATGTGAGATTTCTCATATGAGATGATACCTCGGTCCTGATATTGGAATGGCTGGCAAATATCGGTGCATTGGAGGATCCATGGACGTCCCAGAAGGATGCATCATTGAGATGAGACACATCTATCATGATGCCCAGGTCAACCATGGCACTCAGCAGGTTCTTGCCATCCTCAGTCAGTCCGCGATCTGTGCGATTCTCCTGGCCTGTGGCAAAGTGGTTGGTCTCATTCCAGGTTAATGACATGCTCCGCAGCCCCAGCTTGTGGTAGATGTAGAGCTTATTGAGACCTGAATCAATTCCAGCAGCCCCTTCAAAATGCAGCAGGTTCCCTATACTTCTCTGAGCTTCAGGAGTGGCACTGAAATGGGCAATATGATCATTCAATTCCTTCAGATTGGTGATCTGGGTGATCTTAGCCTCGGGATCATACAGGTAGTACCTGATCCAGTTGGCCATCATCTCCTCGGTGACGGGTGCATCACTGGTGGGATACCCGGTGAAAAATCCTACAAGGAGGCCGGCTTCTCTGGCTCGGGGCAGGTCTATGTGTCCGGCCTCAGACCGCTTTCCAAAGGTGCGATTTGATTTATGTGACTGCCACATGGTATCGAGGTGAGTATCTATGAATGGAAGTGTCATAGGTTAACCAATTCGAGTGGCTTCAAGTAGGTTGTTGCGTTGGGATGGCTTATTCTGATCTGACTTTTGCAACCAGTCTCTCCCATTTCTCGTCAACAACTGATTGGAAATGGTCGATGAGTTCCTGGTTGATCTGTGGTTTGAACAGGTGTTTGAATCTACCCTGAGTCTTCATGTACTCTGTTATTGGCAGCTTGGACTCGGGTCGCAGCATCAATCGCTTGGAGGGATTACTCAATTCCCAATTGTCCTTGTAGGCACGCATGAGTGGAAATATCCCCGTCTCAATTGCCAGTTTCGACAGCCGGATGGCAGAGTCATCCTCGACTTTCCAGCCCAGGGTACAGACAGCGTCGACTAGCATGAAGGCAGGTCCCTGGTGTTCGAGTAGGGATTGAACTTTCTCCATGAGGTCCTTGGGATAGGCTACTGATCCCGTGGCGATGGGAATATCGTGAGCCCACATGATCTGCAGCAGGTCCTTCTGAAACTGTGGCTTGCCTGGTACCACGGTACCTCCGGGTGAGGTTGTCGTCGCAGCTCCCAACGGTGTACCACCACTTCTCTGGATACCGGTATTCATGTATGCTCCATTATTGTAGCAGATGTAGAGGAAGTCATGACCTCGCTCGATTGCACCGCTGAGTGATTGAAAGCCGATATCATAGGTCCCTCCATCACCACCAAAGATGATCATCTTGGGTTTCTTTGCTATCTTGCCCTTTTTCTCAAGTACTTTGAAAGCAGCCTCTGCACCACTGGCAGTGGCACTGGCATTTTCAAAGGCATTGTGAATCCAGGGCATGGTCCAGGCATTGTAGGGGTAGATGGTGGAAGCTACCTCCAGGCAGCCGGTGGCATTGACCAGCACCACTTCGGTATCCAGCATCTTGGCAGCAATGGTTGCCTGTCTACCCAGTATCGCAGCACCACATCCCCGACACATCCGATGTCCTGAGGTAAGTCCTGATTCTACCTTTGATGCCTCTTTCAGGTTGATTTTTTTGATGGGTAATTCTAACATTTTCTTACCTCCTCACCTTATACCAGTCATGACTGGTCTTGTTCATGGTCACATCCACCTTGATGCCGTTGTAGACCTCGAGTATATCTGCAAGTGACACATCTCTGCCACCAATACCCAGGGTCCGCGAGGAGATAACGGGTGCAATCCTTCTCTCCTTGACAAAACTGGTGGCAACCTCGGTGTAGAGAATTGTTGCTGCACTGCCAAAGGTCAGTGATCTTTCCAGTACCAGGGCACCCTGTACATCTTTCAGTATCTGTGTAATTTCTTCCGAGGGAAAGGGTCTGAATGATCGGATCTTGACCATTCCCACCTTCTCACCACGTGAGCGCAGTATGCGGACTGCCTCCTCGACCGTACCGCTCATGGCTCCCATGACCACAATTGCGTAGGTGGCATCTTCCATCATGAAGCTCTCAATCGTATCGTAGTACCTGCCTGTTAGTTCACCAAATTCCTGGAACACCCTGGGTATGATGACCTCGGCATTGGCCATCGCTTCCACCTGCTGGTTCTTGATCTCCATGTAGTAATCAGGGAGAGCCAGCAGGCCCTGGGCTCCAGGATTTCCAGGTCTGAATGTCCACTCGGGTTGGGGTATCTCTCCAAGAAAGTCCTGTACCTCTCTACTGTTCAGGGGCTCAACTGCTTCCACTGCATGGGAGATGATGAAACCCTCAATCCCATACATGGTCGGTAATCGCACCTTGGGATGCTCTGCAATTGCAAAACTCATGATGGTCTGATCATAGGCCTCCTGGGCATCTCCCCCGAAGAGGGAGATCCAGCCCGTATCTCGGGTGACAAGTTGATCTGTAAGTTCTGCGTGAATATTTATCGGTGCTGACAGTGCTCGGTTGGCCACAGCCATCACTATAGGAAGGCGATTTCCAGCTGCAATGAACAGGATCTCATACATCAGTGCTATTCCCTGTGAGGCAGAGGCAGTAAAGACCCGTGCTCCAGTAGATGCAGCACCAACTGCTGCAGACATTGCTGAATGCTCCGATTCCACGTGGACAAATTCTGTGTCAACAAGACCGTCAGCCCAGTAGTCTGCATATCTCTCTACAATTATCGTCTGAGGTGTAATTGGATAGGCAGGAACAACATCAGGATTGACCAGTGCCAGAGCATTGGCAACGGCCTCATCTCCACTCATGGCCTCTCTTCTCTTCAATTCCATCTATTTCAACTCCAGTTCCATAGTGATTGCACCAGGCGTACACACATCAGCACAGAGTTCACATCCCTTGCAGTAATCCAGATCAAAGATTGGCTTTTCATCCTCATTCATCCTGATTGCATCATCTGGACAGACAAAATAGCATTTTACACATCCAGTGCAGCTATCATCATAAAGAACTGGCATGAACACTCGCCAATCTCCCGTTTTGAAGAGTTTACTGCTGCCACCTTCGGGAACAACACCACCCATGGGTAGTTTTGATGTTCCCCATTTTTCATTGATCAGTGGTTCAGTCTTCAATTTTTTATCCATACCTTGTCACCTCGTTGAATGCTGCATTGATTGCTTCCATATTCTTCGTCCCCATGTCGCCACTGAATTTCTTCAGCAGTACTTCTGTGAGGTTATCCATTGATACTAACTCAGTCACTTTGATCAGCGCACCCAGCATTACTGTGTTGGC
>JAEOUB010000050.1 GCA_016839545.1 Candidatus Kariarchaeota archaeon
AGAAGATACCTCCAATATCCAGTATCTCTCGCTCGAGGAGTGAGGTAACCAGTCCCACATTACCTGACCAACCATTGTCTGAGGTATCAACAGTGAGTTGGATATTTGCCTTCCATGAATCAAATTCGTGGTTGTACAGTATCTCCGAAGGGGATCGTGCTCCATAGAAAACAAGTGTATTTCTTGCAGTGATTGAGTGAACAACCGATCGGACAGGTGTAATTCCTGTCCCTCCTGCGATCAGGTAGACATTAGTTCCATTGCCCACCTCTTCCACGGGAAACGCAGAGCCATGGGGTCCGTCAAGATCAATCAGGTCGCCAGCAGATTTCTCAAAAAGTGCATTGGTAAGATCTCCCCATGCTCTGATTGAGAAACGCAGGACATCCTCTTGGGATCCGGATGCAATTGCCATGGGAGAGGGGGAGTATCCAGGGATAGAGATCCAGCAGAACTGACCTGGCAGAAACTCAAAATTGTCCGGTCTCTCTACTTCGAAGGTTTTTACACCCTGTGCCTCATCTCGAATTGACAGGATCTTGCACTGAGCTTTCATATGGCTACCTATATCCTTGGTATAAGAAAGTACTACGATAGGACCATTAATCAATCGAGAGTGATGGAACATCAGCTTCAGGCACTTCTACTCCTTTTGTACCGGTTCCCCTGTGAGCAACAATGAATCCTTCACCATCTTTGGCACGTCGAGGATAGTTCTGCAACTTATCAGTAAATCTCGCAAGAGCACTGTACTCCTCTTCTAGATCTGGTGTACCAAGATTTGTTCCCAGTAGCAGACCCAATTGCTCAGCCTTCCTCACCAGTTTCTCATAGCTGGGATGGAACCATGAGGTGATCCCGAAGATATACTGGCGTGCGAAGAAGACTCCTGCCCATCTGCGTTTGACAGCAGTGTCCAGTGTTCTGCCAAGAGATTTGAAAATGACCTGAGGCATTGCCCTGAGTACTACAAGTGCCGTCACACATTCACTTACATTGGGAAAGATGGGATAACAGGGATACTGGTCAACGAATGGGTCCAGTAACTGTGTAGAGAAGGAGAGAAACCGGATAGCTTGAGGATCAACTTCAGAAGCTTTCAGTTCCGCATTGAACGCTTGAAGGAATCGCTCTCCCATACCTTTGGTAATGAGGATCTTTCCATCACAGTCAGGTTTGAGTTCAAGGAACATGGCTCGATTCTTAGATAGCTCGACCACCTCTGAGAGGGCAAAGAATTTGCGTAATGAGGGAATACCTCTCTCTTCCACCTCATCTATAGTCAGGTCAGCAATCCGCTCTCCTGAGGGAAGCGCGGAGTCATGAAATATTGCTAGCCCATCATCCTTGGTTAACCTGAGATCGGTTTCAATTGCATCAAAATTCGTCAATCCCCAGACCAGTCCTGTATAGGTATTGGGAGAGAGTCTCATACTCAAATGGAGGATATGTTCTATTTGTGTTTTTTTCTCTAGATATTCTTCTCGTAATATCCCAGTTTCATTTCAAGATCGATCCCATATTTCTCAAATGGTTTATCACTCTGAAAAGACCCCCATAACCCGCTATGAACTACAGCCAGTGCTTTCGCTTGGGACTGTCCCACCGATACCAAGGTCGCCAATGCATCACCGAGGAGCGACTCATAACCCTCTCTGAGGACTACATTGCTGAGATTAATTGTTGTCTCGCCAAAATTACTGTGGTTCATGAACAGCACTCTTCCCACCACTTTCTTACCTGCCATTACCACTCGATGGGTCATGATTGTCAGGGTGTGGTCCCAAGGGCTCTTGATCTCAGTACCCGGTTGGAGTCCCTCCCAACGTGCAGCCTGTGCCTCAATATTCTCTCGAGGAGCACCATATTTTTCTGCCAACAGGTCTATCAGTGCATTCTTGTGAAGCTCATGATCATACTCTACAAACTTCTGTGGATCACCAAATGAAGTAGCATCGGCATTCCCTAAAGTTATTTCACCCCTTCTGACTATGTCACTCTTCCACTCAAAGCCGTACATGGTCGCATAGTGTAATGATTTACCCCAGTACTCTCCTGCTCTTGTCAGCAAAATATCAGCCCCCTTTTCCTTCAATTTGGCAAAGGCATGATTTATCAACTGAGTCTCTGCCTCGGGTGCATGATCAGGCAGTACATAGGGTGGCTCAAAGAAATAAACTCTCTTTCCCTCGCGTTCTTCATTGAAAGAGGAGGTGAGGAATCCAACCATGATTTCACCATCAAAGGCGTAAAACCGTGTCTCAGGGTCAAAGTTCTCACCTTGATACGCTGCACGAAGCTGGTCAGGTCGAGTCTGCCCACCCATAGGCCATGGATCATAGATAGCAGAACCAATTCGAAATTGATCCTCAATAAACCCCTCCTGATAGGTCTTGATCGTGTAACTCATAGGATCGAGGTGGGTCAGACCTTTATATCTGTGTTCACAATCGGGAGCCTTCAGTCATTGTTTTGCCCTTTCTCCCAAGACATCACTTCTCCACAACAGTAGTTTACCGTGGCTAAGCAGGAAACTTTCAAGGATTGCATATAAAACATTAAATACAAAAAAATTAGATTGCTATTTGCGAGTAGACCTTTTAGGAAGACTCATTGCCCCGGTGGTGTAATGGCTAACATTGGGGATTGTGGCCAGGTAATCCTGACAGAATTCCCTAGCTCCGTGTTCAATTCACGGTCGG
>JAEOUB010000051.1 GCA_016839545.1 Candidatus Kariarchaeota archaeon
CATACAATGTAACTATTTTCTTTCAATACTCCAATGCAACAGCCATAACTGCCGCTACAACAGTAGGTACTGTCTATGCATTAATCAATGCCAGTTTCGTCGTTGAGGGTCTCACTCAGACCTTGCAAATCTTTCGTACCATAGGTGTAATAATTGGAATTGCAGCAATTGGTGTGATTGTTCTATTAGTGTACAATTCACGTTTCAAGAGATAGTTTAGGACCCATATAGATTGCAGAAAGAAGAAAACCGGTATGTCCAATCATTCTGGTACTTGGCCTGATTGCACCCTTTTTCATCTGAATCTCTCTCTCCAGCAATTCTATTGCTTTGATATCTTTGAAATTCCAAATCTCCAATTGGTCTTTGGTCTTTCCTAGCTGATCAAACGTAGGAAGGAAGACCACAATTTTTCTTCCTGGAGATAGAATTTTAGTGGCATGGTCTATAACTCGCCAAGGATCACCCATATCAAGTACAAGGGCATCGGCATTTCCTTCCACAAAGCCATCTTCCACGATATCCCTGTGGTTGAATTCCACATTATCGAGAGATAATAGCGAAAGATTATATTTGGCTGCCTCTATTGCCTGTTCTCTATTATCGTGAGTGATAATCTTACCTGTGGGACCGACCGAACGAGCCAGAATGCTTGTGAGACTCCCACTACCAGTTCCAGTTTCGTAGATTGTATCACCCGGTTTCACATCAAGCATCATCAATATCATTCCAGCATCTTTCTCGTAGATGATCTGGCTTTGGTGCTTGAATGCAACATTTATCCAATCAATAATGGTCGGAGGAAAGGCATGAAGAAACTTACCTTTTGAGGATTCCAAAGATGTTCCGTATGGAGCATCTATTAGCTCTCCGAGATTTACTGAACCATAGTTGCAATGAAATAGATCATCTATTACCGTCTTGATCCATCTATGTCTTTTGTTGTAAACTAACAAGACAGGATCTCCCTCGGAGAACAGTGAGGCCATAAGAGAGGATCAAAGAGAGATTAGATATAGTTTATGAAAGCCTTCATAATTTCTGATCGTAATATCCTGGACCACGACTGCCGAAGGCACGAGGACCTCCAAGTTTCAATCGTTGTCGGTAATTAGCTGCTTCCTCGTCAGTGATTTCACCCTGTTGTAAGCAGTAATCTATAATTTCCTGACACTCCTCATGGGTACTTGCCCTTTCCAAATAATCTTTGATTGTGGGGATATAGCCCCTGAAGAAAGGTTGACCTTCATCTGCGGGGACTTCAACTGAGGTGTCTTCGGAAGGTTTTTCCAGTTCTTGCCCCAATGATTTGAAATTTTTCTTGATCTCCTCGATTGTGAATCCCTCAAAACCTTCTGTCTCATGATCATGTTCATGATCCACGGGATTGTGCATACATTCTGTAGGATTTCACATTTAAAGAAGAATATGATTTGGTCATTTTGACTTTGCATTGATTTTGACAACGTCAGCATGGCCAAGCTCATGGTCTGCAGAAATTGGTTTATTGTTGTCTGTTATCAAAATCGCATTGATGAAATTATCCTGAAGGTCAGAGTGGATTTTACCTGCAAACTGCTTGGCTGTGGTACCTTTTGGTACAAGGAAAACATCTGGGAGAATACGACCATCATGATCTGTCAGCTTTGTTTGATTCTCTACAGGGAAGACAGGTATGAGATTTAAAAGCTCAAATACTGCAAATTCGAGAAGTACTGTCACTCCTGTGGACCCAGATTGTTGTAATATTCGCTCTCCAATAGCCTCGAGTATCTTGGAACGTTTATCAGTTTCAGGATCGACCTGAAAGGAGAAGCTATCCGAACCCAGTTTATACTGTATTATTCCATCTTCTGATGCCTTCCGCAATGTAAGTTCTGCCAAACCCGAAGTTGGGATGATTTTCAGTTCCTTGTATTCTACTTTCATCTTCTCAATATTTTGAGATGAATTCGCCATATCCATCTTGTTTGCTGCAATCACCATTGGAAAGAGCTCAAGACGGAGATTATGTGCCATACTCTTCTGTTCATCTACTGTCCACACTCTTGGATTTGTTCCCAAAAGACCAGCCGTTTTGATAGCATCCTTTACGATTGAAACCGTAGCACCCAAACCTGAGAGTTTGTCAACGATCAGGTCCACTGCTTTTGTAGGATCCTGTTCTAATCTTCTACTGGCCTTTTGCCAATCTCCAAAAAGAATTTGAAATATCCATGCCTCGAGCTCAGAATTTAACCAGGCAATATCTTTGGATGCATCGTGACTCTCAACCTTGTTACCCTCCTCATCAGTAGTTCCAGAAGAATCGACTACATGTATGAGGGCGTGGGCTTGACGTAAATCATCCAAGAACTTGTTTCCCATTCCTTTACCTTCAGAAGCTCCAGGGACTAATCCAGCCACATCTAGCATTTCAATTGGGACATAACGTACACCACCCTCACAAAATCCAGTACGGGGATTACAATCTTCATTCAGGGAACCACATGGACACTCAACTCGTACAAAGGAGACGCCTCTATTGGGTTGTATTGTTGTGAATGGATAGTCACCCATTTTTGCATCTGTGAGACAGAGAGCATTCAGTAGGGTGGATTTTCCTGATGATGGCTTTCCTACGATTCCTACTAACATTCGTCAATATTTTGCATACCTGCTTGTGTAAAAATAATTTCTATGAGTTTCAAGATAATGCGTAACTACCGATTGGACAATAAAAGACGAAATCATTTGTCGGATATGCCCCGAGTAATTGTCTCAGACCCTATCCATCAGGATGCAATTTCCTTTCTTAAAGAAAAGGGAATCGAAGTTGTCAATCTCAGCGCAGATAGTTCCAAACTTTCTCAAGAACTATCAAATGCAGATGGATTGATTGTTAGGAGCGCCACAAAAGTCACCGCAGAGTTACTTGAACAAGGTTCAAATTTGAAAATTATTGGCAGAGCTGGTGTGGGTTTGGATAATATTGACCTAGACGCTTGTAATGCAAAGGGAGTAAAGGTAGTCAACTCTCCTGAAGGACCTACAAGATCAGTTGCGGAGTTATCTCTAGGGCTAATGATTGCTGTAGCAAGGAAGTTTGGAGTAATCATACCAGGTACCAAATCAGGAGAATGGCCCAAAAAGGAAAAAGGGTTAGAACTGTTTGGAAAAACACTTGGAATCATAGGTTCAGGAGCAATCGGTGGAACTTTCGCAAAATATGCAATTGCCATTGGTATGAAGGTTATTGCGTATGATATTATTGAATATGAGGAACTCAAAGGATTGGATAATTTTGAATATACCAGTCTAGAAAATGTGGTGACTCAATCTGACGTTATTTCAGTACATGTACCGTTGATTCCGGCAACACATCATATGATCAGCAAAGAAAGTTTTGACAAGATGAAACCTGGTGTCTTAATCCTCAATGCGTCCCGAGGAGGTATCATCGATGAGGAAGCATTATACGTTGCATTGCAAGAAGGGAAAGTAGGTGGCGTGGGACTTGATGTCTATGAAGATGAACCTGCAAAGAAAAGTTCCCCACTAGTCTCTCACCCATTGGTCATCACTACACCTCATATTGGAGCACAAACTCCCGAGGCTTCGAGGACTAATTCCATGATTGTTGCAAAGAAAGTCTACAGCACCCTCACCTGAAGGGAGATTATTGTTTCAAAAAAATACATTCAAGAAGTGGAGCACCTTTATGGGTACAGAGTGTTTGAGGAATTCCAGAACAGTGTAAACGAAGTATTGTCCCAAAACAAGTATCGTCCAATCACTCTTCTACAACCACCAAATCCAGAACTTGGTGATTTTTGCTTTGTCATAAACCAGATTGCGGGGAAGGAGGATCCTCAAACAGTGGCCAAAGCACTACAAACTGTGATGGTTGGAATTGATGGAATTGATGGGACAAATATCTCGACAATTGGTTCCAAAAAGAAGACAACTGTTTTCTTGAATTTTGTACTAGAAGAAGGTAATAGAGCTCAAATCTATGCCGAAAGAATTAATCAGGTAATTAGTAAAGTTAACCAGGATTCATACGGTAATCTTGACATCTTTGAAGGTAAATCGATCATAGTTGAACATACTTCAGCAAATCCTATCTCCCCACTTCACGTGGGAAATCTTAGGAATTCTGTACAGGGTGATACATTCGCCAGAATCCTCAAACATGCCGGTTATGATGTCCATGTTCACTACTATGTAAATGATGTTGGACTCCAAATTGGGTTCGTGGTTGTAGGATATGAAATAATTAAAGAGAAGGGAATCTATCCCCCAATCAAAATTGACCTGTTCACTGGACAAATTTATGCAATAATGAACTGTTTTTTCAACATTCAGAAACTGAAAACTGCAGCGAAAAATCGGGGAGTTTCAGTCAAGGATAATTACCAATTCATAGAGGAAGAACTGGATTTGATTAAGAGACCTATAGAAAAAGAACTTGAAACTGTGTCAAATGAAATAGAAGCTCTGGAAAATGTAGAAAAATTGGAGAAAAATCAGAAAATCAGGCTGAAAGAAGCGAAAATGGAGAGAAACAAACTTTCAGATGAGCTTAGTGATATTGAGAAGTACAGCGAGACCTATCATGACCTTGAATCCAGATTCGGTGACATTTTTGCGGTATTAAAAAATGGTGTCGAGTCAATTGATTTACAGGTCAAAGTAACAGAGTACCTGAAAGCGTATGAAACAAATTCAGATAAAGAAACAACGGCATTATTTAGAGAAGTAGTCAATTGGGTATTGTCCGCTTTCGAATGGACGCTACACAGGTACAATATCGACTTTGATCAGTTCGATTTCGAGTCTGACGTAACCTGGAGTGGTCGGCCAAATGAGGTTATTGATCAACTTTCAAACTCAAGTAATAGCAAAACAGATGGTCAAGCAGTTAGATACCAGTATCCGACTGAGGCTATGCAGAGTTTCATGAAAGAAGTAGGATGGACTAAGAAAGATTTACCGATTAGAGGACAAGTTCCCGACCTACAACTAAGAAGGTCGGATGGAACAGCCTTATACGCTGCTAAGGATATTGCGTATTCTCTGGTTAAGTTCGAGGATAAACAACCTGAGAGAATATACAATGTGATCAGCATGGAGCAGAGCTTACCACAATTCCAAATGCTACTACCTCTTCATGAATTAGGATACACCAATTTCGCAGTGAATTTACGTCATTATGCGTATGACAATGTTGACCTACGAGGTAGAACTATGAGTGGAAGACTCGCGAAATATATTACTGCAGATGAATATTATGATGAAAGTTACATCAGAGCACGTATGGCAAAAAGATCTGCAGATCAGGAGCGTGGTCTAAGTCTCCCCACTACGTCAAAAGAATGGGACGAAGAGCACCAAATCTTGAGGGCTGTGACATTAGCATCAACGAGATTTCCATTGATTGAAACAAACCCAAAGAAACGCATTGAGCTTGACCTAGATCGGGAATTGGATTTTAAACGGAATGCGGGACCCTTTGTACAGTATGCACATGCAAGAACAAATTCCCTTCTTGAAAAGGCTGCATTGGAGAAAGGATGGGTCACTGGCGGGAGGATTGATGTGAATACGATTGCCAACCATGATACGGTACAAATTCTGGACCATCTGGACCGAATTGACAAGCAAATACTGACAGCAGTTGAGGATGAAGACCCTTCGAAAATCTCCAGCTGGGTCTTTGAATTGGCTCAGATGTTTATGAAATTCTATGAGAAATTCCCAGTAATTGCAGCGAATAATGAGAGTACCGGAAAAGCAAGACTCGAGATAGTCGGTGCTATCAGAAAAGGATTAGCTCTGGGCCTCGGTATTCTGGGGATAACAGCTGCTGAGAGATTGTAAAAAATTGAGTTTGAATTAGCAAAGCTATAATTAAACCAACTCACCTCTATATGCTGTGGAATACCGGATCGTTCGGGACAGATCAAAACCCAATCATTTCCTAATTTATGATGAGGCCAATAGTGAACTAAAAGGAAAAGCTAGTTTTGGACGTAAAGGGGTCATTTTTCGTAGATTTACTATTAGCTATGAAGAAAATACCGTTGAAATACGAAATGGATTGTTCGCCCGAAGAAAATGGAAACTCGGGTCGACCATTATTTCTGTTAGAAGTAAAATGCTGGGTCGTCGAGTTTCGATCCAAAGGAATAATCAGAAATTCAGCGCCAAGGGATTTGAAAGAGGGAAAATGGAAATCACCGATGTTGATGGCAGAACGGGTCTCATCTTAGATAATAGCGTGTTTAAGTCTGAAGATATGGTCCTTCTACAACATTTCGACCGATTCGATCTTCTTACATCTCTCATCGCCAGTATTATTGTTCTTGATACCTATGGAATCTGGTAGAATTCAAAATAAAACTGAAAAAACAGATGATCTCACCATGGGAATGATAATGTTAAAGAGGGAAATTTGTGTAATTTTGAATTACACGGCATTCTGTGTAGTGATCTTATGACTGAGGTGCGATTGAAGGTAGAGGAGGCTAGAAGGACTGATGTCGGCAGACAAATTGCGAGAATTAGCACTGAAGTTGCAGACGAACTTGGAGTGAAAACTGGCGATGTAATCGAGATTGTTGGACAGAGATCGACTTATGCCAAGGTTTGGAGATCTGCATCCCCAGAGGTTAATTCTGAAATAATAAGAATAGAACATCTGATTCGTCAAAATGCTAGAGTATCGCTCGATGGGTACGTCACCATTCG
>JAEOUB010000467.1 GCA_016839545.1 Candidatus Kariarchaeota archaeon
GGAACTCTGGGATATCTCTCCTTTAGGAAGAGCACATGAAATTGAGACTCCTCTACTGATTATTCATGCAGAGAATGACTTTCGCGTTCCTATCAGCGAAGCAGAGTCTCTGTTTACCGCCCTGAAGTTGCAGGACAAAGAAGTCGTCCTGGTTCGCTATCCCAGAGATGGGCATGAACTCTCTAGATCCGGAGAACCAATTCACGTTGTGGACCGAATTAAACGAATGCTCGAATGGTTTGAATCCCATCCCTAGAAAAGTGAGATTTACCTGCGACTATCCCTTACCCTTATTTGTCTTGAAAAATAGGTTGAGAACGTGAAGTGGGAATTCAGTTCTATGCTTACTGTCAGTCTAGTTCTGGTATTCACTGCGATCAGCGGAGATGTTCTCGGACGCATTGAGTATGTCACAGACTCTCAACTCACACTCAACATCCTTTTCGGACTGGGGTTCTTCATACCCGGAATAATAGGTGGATTACTGAACGAAAATGAGCCATGGAAGGCGATCATAACGATTGTTCTGTCCTTCCTCGTCATCGGTGCTATAACTGCCCTTTCTCTGTCGGTTTTTTGTACTGATCTAGGTTGTATCTGGGTAGTCCTCACCATTCAGGGAATACCCACAGCTATGGTCGAAACAACATTGGGCTTCTTACTTGGTGATTGGTTACCTCTGTTTGAAACTGAAGAAAATACTATTACCGAAACTGTGACCGAGGCACCTCAAGACTGAGCATCATTGATATCAACAAGTTCATCTCATCTTTTGAAATACCATCAGCAAGGTCTGCCATCAATTTACCACCTTCTATGATATAATCCTTGATGGAGTGAAGTCTATTCTCTTCATCCAATGTGATGATACCATCAGCATATGCTTCTCGCAGAGCTCCTTCATACTTCTTGAGTGAGACTTCAAAGGTGTCAATAAGATCCACCTCTTCCTGTGTGATGACTCCATCCTTGGCTGCAGTTTCGATAAGGTACATCATTGCCTTTGCCAGGATTTTGTCAGCACCTGAGTCTAGACTCATTACCTAGATAGAAGCAGTTCTGTATTTAAACAATTCCGATTCCGAGATATTACATACCGGATAATAATGCAATGATCAAAGACTAGGGCGGGTATTAATTCAATCTACGAGTTTATTGAGGATACCCTTGTAATCTACTTTGTTGAAAATCTCACTCCAAGCAGCAATCTTTTCTGACTGATCCTGGGTGAGTTTACCGTAGACATGGATCTGTGTTAATTTCTTCACCGTACTGAAGGTATCCTGTGCTACAAGCAGAATGGGAATACCTTTCTCCTCGGATCTTGCCAGTACTCCAACCGGGGGAAGGATAGAGCCTGTCAGAATTACCACAGAGGTATCAGTCTCCATTGCCGCCAGAGCAATTCTTGGTCTGTCACCACCTGTGATCACAGCCTTGTTAACAGATTTTCTGAAATACTTCAGTGCAGCTTCAGGTTCCATTGCCCCTACGACAAAGTCCTCCACAAGGTTATTCAAATGCTCATCACCCGAGAGAACCTGGGCACCAAGGGCAGATTGGATCTCAGTTACTGTCGGGGCCACAAGGTCAGTCCTTGATGGGATGAGACCGAAAACTTCGATACCATAATTAGATTTGAGATGAGGTATAATGAAACTCTCGAAATGCTGAATAAGCTGGTCAGGCACTAATGTGAAGGCACCACCAATCAATTTATCACCGAGGTAACTTTTGCCTAGCAGTAATCTGTCAGCATCCTCAATCTCCTCTCCTGATGATACAAGTAGGATCCTAGCATTGCAGATCAAGCTGAGTTCCAATGCAGAGAGCCCAAGAAATGCAAGATAGTTTACTTTTCGACAGCCTTCAATCACCAACAACTCATACGACTCAGATAAAGTCTTGAAGGCAGTTTGGATTTTTGACTTTGTCTCCTCAATTTGCTCTGGTTTCATGTCATACTCGAAAACACTCACCAGAACAGGATTGATAACCGAAAGGTCTTCTTTCATCTCAAGCAATTGTTTTGCATCAGCAGCATCCGTATCTTTGCTAGAGTCGGTGATGGGTTTGAAATAACCCACATTCATTCCATCCTCCTTCAGTTTCATTGCCAAAGCAAGCGTGAAGGTGGATTTACCCACACCGGGGTTAATTGAGGTAATTAAGAGATTTTTCACGTTGTATTCCTCCTTTTGAGTACCCGTTCTTTCGAAAGGGTGATTTTGACATCCAGAGCATTGACACCGTCTTTGAATACAAAGAGAGGGTTGATGTCAAGCTCTAAAATTTCAGGAAAATCAGTCACCAGTTGTGAGATACGGAGAAGTGTCTCCAAGGTGCGTTCAATGTCGTCAGGCAATTCACCTCGTACACCCTGCATTATCCTGTGAATGCGGGTGGATGACAGCATTGCTTTCGCCTCTTCATAGGTTAATGGAGCAAGTCCAAAAGAGACGTCTTGTTGATAATTGGCATAGATCCCTCCGGCACCAATCATAATGAGATGTCCAAATTGGGGATCCTCGGATAAACCGATAATCAATTCTCTACCTTTCTTCGACATCTGCTGGATTTCAATTCCCATGAGACGTGATCCTGGAGCATATTCTCGACCTGATTGCATCATCTCATTGAAATTAGTCCTGACATCCTCATCTGAACTAACATTTAGAGCTATACCACCGATATCCGTTTTGTGAACAATCTCTGGAGAGGAGAGCTTCATGGCGACAGGGTAACCGATCTCATTGGCCATTGCAATTGCCTCATTGACCGAAAAAGCAGTGCGGGTATCTGGTGACAGGATTCCGTATGCCTTCGCTACCTGGCTGGTTTCCGATCCGAGTAGTGTTACTCGACCCTGGTCAATTGCGGTATTGAAGATGGAGGATACAGTTTCGATGTCAGCATCATACCTTTCCTTCTTTGTTTTTGGCAAGCTCTTTGCAGATTTAATTTTTGAATAATCCCACAGTCCCACCAAGGATTGAATTCCTCTCTCAGGAAACGAGAAGCATGGGATTTTGTTTGATTTCAGAAGAGTTGCACCTTCTTCTAGATCAACACCACCCATGTAGGCTGCAACGATTGGTTTTGAAGGATATTCACCATGGAGGTCAATGATCTTCTCCGCTGTTATCTCAGGTTCTGTCATCCCCTGGGGAGTCATGATAATGAGGACCATATCCACATTAGCATCCTGAAGAGCTGCTCTGAGAGAGAGACTGTACTCGTGTGCAGTACCCGTTCCCAGTACATCAATAGGGTTGTAGACAGAAGCTGCAGGATGCAGCTGACTTTGTAGATATTCCATAGTCTCTGTTGTCAATTCTGCAAGAGTTAAGCCAGCATGCTCTGACGCATCCGTTGCAATGATACCCGGACCTCCGGCATTGGTAATTATACACACGTTAGGACCTCTTGGTAGGGGTTGTGATGAGATGGCAGTGGCAAAATCAAACAGATCCTGGACAGATTCCGCTCGCATCACTCCTGCCTTAGCAAATGCAGCATCGTAGGCAGTGTTGGTACCTGCCATTGAACCCGTGTGAGAGGATGCCGCTCTGGCTCCTGCAACAGATGATCCAGATTTGATGACAATAATTGGCTTGATAGCACTGATATCTGAGCAGACCTCAATGAACGCAGGTCCATTATTGATCGACTCAATATATGCTAGAATTTCATGAGTATTATCATCACGGCCTAACTCGGCAATAAGATCAACTTCATCAACATCTGTTTTGTTACCCATAGACACGAATTTTGAGAAGCCAAGGTTCTCGTTAAGACTCCAATCAAGAATTCCGGTAATCAGAGCTCCTGATTGTGACAGAAAACCAAGATTTCCTTTCACAGGCATCCGAGAGGCGAAAGAACCATTAAGTGGCGTATGAGCATCAAGCAGTCCCACACAATTGGGACCGATTGCTCGAATACCGTACTTGATCAGCTGTTCCTTAAGCTGTTTCTCCAGCTTTGCACCTTCAGATCCCACTTCCTTGAATCCTGCAGAAATGATCACGACATACATGATTCCTAATTTTGCCATCTCTTCAATCAGAGCGTTGACAAATTTTGCAGGAATAGCAACAAATACGACCTCAATGGTTCCGGGGTAATCAGATAGTGAGGCATACGACGCTATCCCCTGAACCTCTTTCGACTTGAGATTGATTGGTAC
>JAEOUB010000468.1 GCA_016839545.1 Candidatus Kariarchaeota archaeon
AACCTCAACAGTTGGGAGGATGGAAGTGACAACCAGTTCTTTAGCCAGTTTGGAACAAGTGGATCTCACGTATTTACTGTTAATCGTGCTGATACCTACTACTTCGCAATGGAGGCGGGATGGACAGGATCGAGTTTTGATATCGTCTTTGCATTCAGTATTCCAACCCATGACCTCAATAGTCCGATTTCCACATGGTCAGGGTCTACCTATCTGTCATCTTCAGACATTTCTGGTGACTCGATAATCCTGGAGAATTCTGGAACTACTGACGCTACTGTTGATATCATTGTCTACTCGAGCTTTAGCTTTGGACAGGTCTTTCTATCTATGGCTGTAGTCACAGCTGGTATCGTATATCTTGTAAAAAGAAGAAACAAGAACAAAGAGGTACCTACTGAACAGCGTTCACCACTCGCTGTAAGTACAGCACCTGCATTGGATAGTTCCTCTGTCGAAGGTGCAGGGGACTTCGAGAAGCCTGCAAAGCCACTCGACAAGCAATATGTCACCCGTGAGAAGGCTGCATTCTGTCAGAATTGTGGATCTGGTCTCCTACCCGAGAGTCGGTTCTGTATTGAGTGTGGGCAGTCCATCTGATTGTATTTTATTCTGTTCATAACACGTTAAGAACTCATCCTGCCAATACTTTTTATCATTACAGAGAAAGCTACTTTGATGCCAACTTCCACAATGACCAAAGTATCATTTGCCAGTGCCAGCCTCAGTGCAGCTCTACTCAATCAATTTTTCCAGGCAAAAGCACAGTTCTTCTATATTGTGGAGATGAACCTGGATCCTGTCTGGTATGCACTGGCAATCGGGATTTGGGCAATGTGGAATAGTATCAATGATCCACTTGTGGGCATCTTCATGGACAGGTATCCAACCCGTTTTGGTAGGCGATTACCCTGGATGATCATGTTTTGGGTCCCTCTTGTCATAAGCTTTGCACTGATTTGGAATCCACCGATTGCGTGGCAGGGTCAGGTCACTCAGCTGTTTCTCTGGTTACTCGTGGTTCTCATTCTCTATGATACCAGTTACACGGTGGTGATACTGGCTTGGGCAGCACTCTTTCCCGAGATATTCACGGATGCCCATGACAGGAATTTAGTTGCAGGTCTTCGACAGGTATTCTCTTTAGTAGCACTTGTTCTGGCACTTGTCATTCCACCCTTTTTCGTCAAGGATGGAGATATTGCAAGTTATGGAGTCTTTGGATGGATCCTTGCTGCGATCAGTTTTGTCAATCTAGGACTGGCTTTCTACGGTTCCCGTGAACCAAAATACCCTGAGGGATATTTTGATGAGAGTTATACCATCCGTGAGGGAGTTCAGCTTATTCTATCAAACAGAACACTCCAGGCTTTCTTGGTTGGCAACATGATTGCCTACTTCGGTTACGGTCAGGTTCTGGCAATGCTCCCATTCTATCGTAAGTTCATACTTAACCAAGATGAGACCTACGAGACCGAAGCCTTCGGGTTAGCCATTCTTCTGACGATGATATCATTAGCCTTCTGGGTTCGCTACACCTCCAAGAAAGACCCTAAGCAGACATATATGCTCTCTGCTCTGTGTTTTGCAGTGGCCATCATTCCCATGGTCTTTGTTACCGACCCCCAACTCGCAATCATTTTCCTAGGGTTGATAGGTTTTGGACTTGCAGGCTTGCTGATGGTCGTGGATTTGCTACTGTCAGATGTAGTTGAAGAAGATTACCTCCAAAATAGTGTCAGGAGAGAGGGGATCTTCTTTGGTTTCAACGGGTTTTTCATCAGGTTGGGCATTCTCCTGCAAGCAATTGCACTCGCAGTTGTCTCGCGGCTCACCGGATTTGATGAGTTTGCAGATACACAATCAGAATTGGCAAAATTTGGAATAGTCATTCAATTCATCATTCTACCATTCTTCGCCTTTATCTTCGGTATTTTCATAATCTGGAAGTATTACGATCTTTCCGGTGAGAAGCTGGCAACCCAGAGATCTCAGGTTGAAGAGAAGATCAGAGAAGACCGGATATAACCCGGATGGCGGTCTTGGGAGTCCGCTGTTTTCTTTGCTAGCAACAAAC
>JAEOUB010000469.1 GCA_016839545.1 Candidatus Kariarchaeota archaeon
CTCGGAAAAATACTTCACGGTATGCCTGACATATTCTAGAATCTGATCCACAGAACGATGACGTACCGGAAACCCACCTCGGGCTCTGATCTGACAAAACCTGCACTTCCATGCACAGCCGCGTGTTATCTCAATTGGACGTATTATTTCATGCTTAAGTGAAAAAGGAGGGAATTTAGAGAGATCCACAGGTGCTGGACGTTCTGTCCTGATCAGTTTCCCATTTTCAAAGAAGGCTACACCGGGCACATCGTGAAATCCGGAGTCCTTCAGGAATTGGAGGATTATCTCACTGAACACAAGCTCACCTTCTCCCGTACACACAAGATCTGCACCATTGTGAAGCATTGAGAATGGATCACCACTTGCATGAGGACCACCACAGACAACCACAATTTTCTTTCCAGTCAACACTTCTCTGTACTCCTGAATAAGTTGTGAAATCTGATTGATTTGTGTGGTATAGACCGAGAATGCAAGTATGACCTTGGTATATGGACGTACCTGAGCTTCAAATGTCGGGGGGATCCTTTTCAGAGGAGGAAATAGGATAGGAAGTTCCTGGAGAACAGGGTGGATATCGAGAGAGGCAACCAGTACGGAGATGGCATTGGCATTGACCTTTGAGAATGGAAAGACCAGGACAGCACCATCAAGATCCATACACGATATCAGAACAAATTTTGCTTTAAACCTCTTGTTTGAGTAGCTCTTCTAGCTGTGCGAGTTCTGTCTCTCCAGGTTTGCTGTACTGTGTTCTGTATAATCGTAGATGAGGATGGTGAAGGACCATGCTTAGAAGCTCATCAATCCTCTCAAACGAAAGAGAAATGATAGTCTGAGAACTGGTGTCAACTAGAACTGCATATCTTTTCTGATTTTGTGTTTGGGATAAGATAGGCACGTCAGAGCTAAGCATGATCCTCTAGAGAATATTACCGCACCTAGTATTAATACTAAGACGCTGACCTTGTTAGAAGTGAAGCAGAAGGGGGAGAGAGGGCTGAAACTATTTGACTACAGGTTCGCCTTATGTAGGCAATCTTTATTTAAGACAAAAGGAGTAACCTGACGTAGAACCTTCGCAATAGCATTGCAGAAGCTTTACTGAGGGAAACAACTATGTCATTGTCTGGGATTAACATATCTGGAGAAATAATCGCAAAATTTGAAGAAGATCGTATGAAATCTGAAGGAGCACGCTTGGTACTTAGGATCGAAAATGATGAAATGGTGATAGATGGTGAGGGTAAGGATCTGCTAGATATGGTGTCAAATCTACCTGATGCAGAACCCCGATATGTCATCTATGACATTCCTATTCAGAACCGTGCAAATCTGACAGATCTGAAAACTGTTTTCATATTATGGATGCCTATGGAGAGTCCTGTCCGTATGAGAATGATGTATTCCTCTACTAAGGCTCAAATTACCAATAACATCCGAGGGATCACCGCCTCAATTCAAGCAGAAGAAAAGGATGAGCTTGCGCTGGACAAGATCCAGGCAAAGGTTGTCAAGACACAGGGTATCAATAACTACTAAGTAATCTCAACCTCTCTGTTCCAACCACAGCCAATGTATTCAAGAAGGACAAGAATTGCCAACAGGTAGATGAGTTCTGACTCAGCAGAATTCGATTATGATGTCATCATAGTTGGAGGGGGACCTGCAGGTGTTTCTTGTGCGATCACAGTTGCACAGGCTGGCTACAAGGTCGTCATTGTTGACAAGAAAAGTCGAGAGCGAATCGGTGACAAAACCTGTGGTGATGCTATTGACAAAGCCGCACTTCTGCGTCTCAACGAACGAATTGGTCTCGAATTACCTTCAGGTGCTGAAGTCTCAGATCCAATTACTAAGATGAGTATCGCAGCAGATGACATAGACATCAAACTGTCACTGGACGCCCCAGGTTTTCAGGTAAATCGATTGATATATGGTCAACGATTACTGAAGGATGCCGAGAAGCTAGGTGTAGAGGTCATATCCGATGCTCCCGTCAGGGGTATACTTACTGAGGAAGTCAACGGAGAGACCTACCTTACTGGTATCAAATATCGTAAGGATGGGGAGGAGGTTGTAATCAGGGGTAAATTTACCATTGATGCTTCCGGAGCGTATGCTGCAATTCGAAAAGAACTGCCAGATGAATTTCTAAACGATGGTATCAAGCGTGAGTTAGATGATGACGAGCTCTGGCCCACATATCGTGAGATTATACAATTAAAATCCGAGGTTGCAAAGCATCGCTGGAGAAATGAGATCATCTTGATGTATGATGATGACTACCCACCACCAGGATATTTTTGGCTCTTCACAGAAGGTGAAGGTGCTTTGAATTTTGGTATTGGTTGGGAGAAAACCCAGGATCTCGGTAAATTGAAGGAGAAACTCCATGCGGAAATGGCTCAGTATTTCTCCCCCGACCAATATGACGTCATAGCTCGTGGAGGTGGCCAGATACCATTCAGGCCTCCTTTTGATTCGCTCGTGTTTAATGGAGGTGCTCTTGCAGGGGATGCTGCATGTATGGTACATCCTGTGACAGCTGAGGGTCATGGACCTGCATTGGATACCGCATCCCATCTGGGTACATCGATCATCTCCGCACTGAAAGATGATAGAAGGGACAGGGACAGTCTCTGGGGATATAATGTGAATGTAGCCCATCACTATGGTGAGAAGCATATGGCCGCCCACACGATGAAGGAAATGCTCCGCAGCGTGGGTGCTGATGGTTTGAAGTTTCTCATAGAGAAAGAGATCTTCAAAGAGGAGGAACTCAATCTCATATTTGCAGGTACTGAGATAACCAATGCGGTTTCCAACTTGGAGAAGCTGAAAAGACTTCTGAAGTTATTCATGCGACCATCTCTTCTTCTTCATCTGAAGAAACTCCTGACCTACAGTAATAGGGTCAATGACATATATCAGGCCTACCCAACCAATCCCGAGGATCTCGCCAATTGGAGAAAAGAGAGGAATGAAGCTCTGAACGTATCATTTTGATCTATGTTTCCTTTTCCAACCACCAATACTATAGACTAAATACTCAATTCCCAATGCAAAAGATGGCGATCAAACTGGGATATACCTGTAGAGCACCTGCGACAATAGCCAATGTGTTTGCCGGTTTTGATATTCTTGGGCTGGCTCTGGCTAATCTTGCTGATGAGGTACGAGTATCAAAAATTGACAGCGGTGTTTCCATCTCTGCCTCTATTGATCTCCCTTTGCAACCGGAAAAGAATACAGCTGGACTCCCATTACTGAAGATTATTGAAGATTTCAATCTCGATTTTGGATTTGAAGTCAATCTGACCAAGGGAATACCACTTTCAGCAGGTCTTGGGGGATCTGCAGCTTCATCAGTTGGTGCAGTTCTCGCTGCATCGGCAGTTCTGGCAGATGAGGGTCTAGAACTCAGTCGTTCTCAACAACTCGCCTATGCCCTTGATGGAGAGGCGGTGGCAAGTGGTAGCCGTCATGGGGATAATGTAGCAGCCTGCATGTACGGTGGATTTACCGCCTATCTCCACGATGACGAGTTTGAGAGAGTCTTGGACCTTCCATTTCCGACCACCACCGCTCTACTAATCCATCCTCATTTTGAAGTCGAGACTAAAACCTCTCGAGGTATCCTCAGATCAGAAGTGGATCTGAATGGAATGGTACGACAACAGATGAGGTTATTAGCTCTGATTGAGTCCCATCGAGATCCCGAGCTTCTATCTTTTGCCTGCAGAGACCTCCTGATTGAACCACAGCGTTCTCATCTTATCCCAGCTTTTGGAACAATTTCTGAAGTTGCGACAGAGCATGGGGCACTGGGCTTCACTATCTCAGGTGCAGGTCCCACAATGCTTGCACTCTGTAACACGCAAGCTGAAGCAGATAATATTTCTTCTGCAATTGCTGACCTCGATCTCAGCTATTCCTATGATGTGTTTTTCTCCGATCTACCTTCATCCGGTGCTCAAATACGGAGGGGTTAGCATGTATTATACCAGTACAAAGGGTGATTTTGAGCATACTTTCTCCCAGGCAATAACCAACGGACTCGCTCCTGATGGGGGCCTGTATGTACCACAGAGGTATCCTACTCTAGATATTCTTGAATTGAAAGGATTGAGTGTTGCGGAAATTGCATTCAGAATCCTGTCACCTTACTTGGTAAGTGATGTACTGGAGTCAAGCTTGGAAGAGATCTGTGCTGAGAGTTTCAATTTCGATATCCCTGTGACCTCCTTGGGTGATAATTGGCTGTTAGAACTGTATCATGGTCCCACAGGAGCTTTCAAGGATGTTGGAGCACGTTTTCTTGCCTCCTGTCTCACCCGTCTTGACAAGGAACTGAACATAGTAGTGGCCACCTCAGGAGACACAGGTTCTGCAGTTGCGGCGGGTTTCCACGGTATTGAGAATACCAACGTTATCATTCTCTATCCCAAAGGCAGGATATCTGCCTTCCAGGAAAACCAATTGACCTATTTTGGCGACAATATTCATGCTGTACGGGTGAACGGTGACTTTGATGCCTGTCAGTCACTTGCAAAACAGTGTTTCAAAGATCGAGAGCTACAAGATCTCGGTATTAGCAGTGCTAACTCTATAAATATTGGTAGACTCCTTCCTCAGTCAGTCTACTATGCACATTCATCCCTGAAAGTTTTTGAGGGTCACCCGGTGAATATCGCCGTTCCAACAGGTAACATGGGAAACGTGATAGCCTGTATGTGGGCCAAGCAAATGGGCTTCCCAATCGGTGCTATCACTATCTGTCAGAATTCCAATACTCCCCTTCACGAGTACTTCCAGACAGGTATTTTTCAACCCAGAGAGTCAATCCAAACTCTTGCCAATGCCATGGATGTTGGCAATCCCTCCAACTTCTGGCGGTTCCCCCATCTTGTCAATTCAGGCTTTGATGTGAGATCTCTTTCAACCACCACAATGGATGATACAAGCATTCTCTCCACGATTAGAGAGGTTTATCACAAGACCGGTCGAGTTATTGATCCTCACACAGCGACTGCAATGGGCGCCGATGCCGATCTCTATGTGGCAACTGCTCATCCGTATAAATTCAAGGAAATCATTCATCAGGCTATTGGAATTGATATTCCTGTACCAACTCAACTCAACCGCTATCTGGAAGTCAAAAGTCCACAAACTGACATTAATTTAGAATTCCAAGCCTTGAAGGACTATATATTTGATATTCAGCATTGATCTTTTGAAGTGTTAATAGCATTTAAATAAGTCAGTATCAGACTGACAATATACGCTGAGAAATGTTATGTCTATCCATGAACTAACCTCTACTTCTACATACACACTTGTGTGTCTCAAATGTGACGAGGTCTACCATGACCGCTATCAACTCGCCTGCACTCGCAATGAGTGTACATCACTTCTCCGAACTCAGTATCCCACCCAAAGTCTTGATCTCGAAGATCATGAGGGTCTGTTCCGATTCATCAACTGGCTACCTGTGGAGTCGCCCATGCCAACCAGGGCCGGACCTATAACCTACCATGCCAAAGAGCTGGGTGATAAACTGGGATTGCCCAATCTATGGGTCTCTTTCAATGGCTACTGGCCTGAGAAACGTGCATTTGTTGAAGCCTGTGCATTCAAGGCATACGAGGCATATCCCACTCTGCAACGAATGCGAGAAAGGCGGCAGGGAGCACTCCAAATATCTTCTGCCGGAAATACTGCCAGAGCTTTTGCAATTGCCAGCTCTGAAACAGGAGAGAAAGTGGTTCTAGTAGTTCCAACAACTGCTCTTGACAATGTCTGGACTACCAAGGACACCCATGACAATATCTTGCTCTTTGCAGTGGATGGTGATTACTATGATGCCATCACCTACGGTCGTGCCCTGGTATCAACATTTGATGACCTTCTTCCTGAAGGAGGTGCCAAGAATGTGGCCCGCAGAGACGGTATGGGTCTGACGATGCTGGATGCCGCCGTCACAATTGGTAACCTACCTGACTACTATTTCC
>JAEOUB010000470.1 GCA_016839545.1 Candidatus Kariarchaeota archaeon
GTCCATGTGACATCAATGATGCTATGATCTCAGGAGATGCTGTTTTGGGGAATGATAGCCGGATGTAATCGTCACTGATAGTTGAGGACTGCAACAACTCACTCACTGTTGATCTCAGATCTGAGAGTGCATCCGTTCTCTGGTAAGAATCCGTAAAGGAGATATGATCTGAGAACTTGGTGATGATATCATACAGAATCCGGATGTCATCAAGATTATATCGCAGTGACTGTAATCTGAATTTCTCAGTGATATTTCCGTATTTGCGGACTTCACGATAGTACTGAGTAGCCACATCTGCACCTGAGATCGATATGTCGTCATAGCGATACCCTATGAGAAATCGGATCATTTTCAGCGAATAACTGCTGGCTTTAGGCTTGAAGTGCCGTCGCAACAGTGTTCCCATATCAATCAGAGCTCTACTCAGCAGTGCCTCAGATAACTCTTCCAATGAGTACCTACGTGCAGCCACCAGCAAGACTCTAAAATCAAAATTCGTGGTTGAGTAACAGACCAAAGGTTTGCCAGGATGTCTGTTCAGGTACCTGGCAAAATCCAGCAGTACCTGCCGTTCCTCGCTCCAGTTATTGGCTATCCACTGCTGCTCATCATCCTCCAGCTTGGCACCAATCAGCCAGACCCGGGTCATCTCCATGTTCGTCTCGATATCAACAAATATGGTTTGACCTAGCTTGGGAAAGAGCATCTCGTTGTTTTTCCACCTGCCATACGTGCTTTCGATTGGATGTGTCTCCTCAACAGGTCTCACAGGCATATCTGACATGGAAAATTCCTAGCTATTATTATTCGGGTATTACCGTTTCAAGCCTGTTCTCAATATATTCTGCAAGATCTGGTACGGTGTGATGCAGCTGGCAGACAGGTCTGTAGGCTATGTCATCACTTGAACCCTCAATGACCACCGTGGGCGATAGTGCTGAGTCTGGCTCACCATTGCGAAGCCGCTGGGGAAGACTGCCATCCTCCACACATCCCTCAATGGAACACACGGGATAGATCTTTCTGATCTGGGTGTCTGACAGTGCCATGATTGCTGGCATGATGCCAAATGGCTGGCCCCGGAAATCCTTGTCAAGACCGGCGACAATGATATTGTGACCTTTAAGTCGCAGCAACTGTACCGCATACAGCAAGCTCTCATCAAAGAACTGTGCCTCATCGATGATAATCATACTGGGATGTGGGATATTCTGAGTATACTCCATGATATCCATCCCTCTCTCAAGGAGCACTGCCTGTGCCTTCTCCCCATTTCTGGATGTGATCTCCACGTCTCGAGTGTCAAGTTTAGGCTTGAAATAATAGACGCTGACTCCCCCGAATTCGGAAGCACGGTAACCCCTCTCAATGAGAGCCTTACTCTTGCCTGAAAACATGGTGCCGATAATACTTTCAAGGCACCCACGATTAAATGTCTGATTCATAGCCACAATGCATAACCAACCCAAGCGAATTTCATCCTAACCCCAACAAAACTCGCTATAGTAGGTAAGATAATGCCCTATTAAAGTCTAACTCAGATGAATTCGCGAATCTGAGAATCCTAGATAGCGCGATTTTCCCGTCTACTTTGAGTGGTAGATGGTTATTCATTTTACCCAACTATTAAATTCCCAGTAATCATGCTAAGGTATGACTGCTTTGGGTCCTGATTTCATATTACGAGGGGGAACTGTCTATGATGGTAGTGGATCACCTCCACAGGTTGTTGATATTGCCATACTTGGTGATCGTGTTGTCAAAATTGCTCCTCATATCACCGGTTATGCAGGCAGAGTAATTGAAGCCGCAGGTCTGGCGGTTGCTCCTGGATTCATCAATATGCTTTCATGGTCTGTAGAGTCCCTGATTGAAGATGGTCGTGCACTGAGCACAATCACGCAGGGAGTGACCTTGGAAGTCATGGGTGAGGGATGGTCATGGGGGCCACTGTCCGAACAGATGAAAGAGGAATTTCCCAAGATCTTTACCAGTTCCATTGAGTATGATATCGAGTGGGATACATTAGGTGAATACCTGCATCACCTGCAAAACAGAGGGATATCAACCAATGTGGCATCATTTGTCGGTGCCACCACCCTGCGTATGAATGCCATGGGGCATGAGAATCGACCCCCAACTGATGAGGAGATGGAACAGATGAGACAGGAGGCACATGTTGCCATGCAGGAAGGGGCACTGGGTATAGGTACCTCGCTGATCTATCCACCTGCTTTCTATGCAGATACACAGGAACTCATCGAACTCTGCAAAGTTGCCGCTCACTACGGAGGCATGTATATTACCCACATGCGATCTGAGGGTGCAAAATTCCTGGAGGCAATAGACGAGGTATTGACTATCTCCAGGGAAGCTAATATTGCTGCAGAGATCTATCACCTCAAAGCTGCCGGTAGATCCAACTGGCACAAGCTTGAGGCTGCAATTGAGAAGATAGAACAGGCTCGTGCCGAGGGATTGCAGATCACCACTGACATGTACCTCTATCCCCGTGCAGGAACCGGTCTTGACTCCTGCCTACCACCCTCTATCCATGAGGGAGGACGAGACGCATTTCTTTCCCGACTGAGAGATCCCGAGATCAGAAAGCAGATGGTTGAGATTATGGACAAGCCTACCGATGAGTGGGAGAACCTCTATTATGAGGCAGGTCCTGACAATATATGGGCATCCTCCTTCGATAAAGAGCACAACAAGAAGTATATTGGAAAGTCGATCACAGAAATTGCACAGGAAGAGGGTAAGGATCCCCGTGATGTTGTTATTGACCTGTTGATTGATGATGAAAGCAGGATTGGTACAGTATACGGTATCATGGATGAGGAGAATGTCAGGAAAAAGATAAAACTGCCCTACATGAGTTTTGGATCTGATGGATCGAGCATGGCACCTGAAGGTGTATTTCTCGACGGTTCCTCACATCCACGTGCATATGGTAATTTTGCCAGACTACTTGGTAAATATGTAAGGGAAGAAAAAATCATTCCTTTAGAGGAAGCAATCTACAAATTGACCAAACTGCCTGCAACCAATCTCAAACTACCCAACCGGGGAGAGATCAAGGAAGGGCATTATGCAGACATTGCCATTTTTGATCCTGATGAGATTGCTGACAGGGCAACCTACGAGGAAC
>JAEOUB010000471.1 GCA_016839545.1 Candidatus Kariarchaeota archaeon
GATCCTACGTGGTCTATTTCACCGGTCACTCGCTTGGCGGAGCACTGGCAACCCTGGGAGCCATGCACATGTATCGCAGGCTGAAAATCCCCGTCATTCTCTACACCTTCGGTGCCCCACGTGTTGGCAACCGCTGGTTCAAACGCTACTTCAACAGGAAGATGGACAATGTCTTCCGCATTGTCAACGATGAGGATATTATCCCCTCCATTCCCAACAAGATCTTCGGCTATCACCACGTGGAGCGGCTGGCTCTTATCGACGAGCACAAGGTCATCTATGTCAACCCCTCCAAGGACAAAGTCAAGGAAAAAGAGATTGAGGGCTGGACCAGTGTGCTCACAGAAGGACTTGAAGAGCATGGATCTGATACCTACAAGAAACTGATGACTGAGATAACCGATGTTCTGGACGTTGGAGTCACAGGGCACCGCTGAATCTGGTAGGACATCAGGGTCAAAATAGGCCGAATACTACGCAGTATATGGCTATTCTGAATCTTTATCTGTCCACTGATGTGCACAATCTTTGCAGATATAGAGCTTGCCATACATTGTCTTACCGAGCGTCGGATTCACAAATAGCACATTGTCCTTGTCGTCACGAGTTTCTATTCTTTTGCCATTGCAACTTTTGCAGAGTATTGCCATTGTTCTAGAGTTTGTCTTAGGATACATAACGTTTTAGGAGAATTGAATCAGGAATGTGCAATCTTGGGGTGCAACTTGGGAGTGCGAATCTGGAATTGGGGTGGTATTTGAGTCACCAAATGCCAGTGAAAAGGTCTGACATGCCAATTTCACAGTGGTGTCGCAAATTTTTTTTGCGGCCATCGGAGAGGGCATCTACTACTCGAATTTGCAGGATCTCAAGTAGACTGAATCTCATTTAGATACCACTTCAACTCTTCTAGTCATATATTATTGGATATTCTTATATAGAAACTTGGTATATTCTTTACTGTATGGGGTTACTCTCAGACCAGGGCAAGTTTGCAATCTTTACCTGTCGTAACTGTGCGGATGACGTGGAGTATACCTATCATTGTGGATCGACAATGGCACTCATTATGCGACGAGAGGTGGCCTATTGGATCTGCAAAGCCTGTGATCACGTTCGAGAGTTTGATCATGCCTGTTCTCATCCTGATGAATTGAATCTCTGATTATTGTGCGTACATTATCCAGTGATCTCTGTGTATCCTCTCTGGTCAATCAGATCTATATCTGTTTGAGGTGTCGATAGTGGTCCAAAGCTGTCTTTGAGACCAAATACCTGTGCAACTCTCTGCTCAGTACTGATAACATCCTCATCTGATAGTAGATCCAGAGAGTATTTGCCCAGTGATGATACCAGCAATTGGATCTCCAGTCGCAGGGTCTCGATATAGTTGCTGATATATTGCACAGATCGCTCGCTTGGCTTGACGACAAATCGTGCCAGCCTTTTGATTATCTTGGATTTGTAGAACTCCTTGCCTACAAACAGTTTTGCAAGTGGATAGCTGTTGGCAGCAATGAGAAATGGTCTGCCGAGTGCCACACCATCCGCACCCAGTGCCAGTGCTTTGACTACCTGTGAACCCTCGCTAATACGACCTGACAGGACAAAGCTGGTGGTGATCCCCTCTTTTCTTGCCTGGTACATGGCATGCAGACAGGAAAGTGTGGGTAGGCCAAGGTGCTGCAGGCTTGCAGTGGGTGACATTCCAGTCCCTCCCTCCTTGCCATCAACTACCAGGGCATCAACTCCTGCCTCTGCTGCTACCCGAATCAGTTCAGACAGATCCCTGTAGGGTCCTGTTTTCAACCAGATTCGAGTCCGGGGGTAATCGTTTCTCAGTTTCAGTATCCTGTTTTTGATAATGTCTGCAGTGAAAATATCGGGAGAGGAGTGCCGTTCATAGCTTTCCTGCTCCACCACTTCGGGGTCAGGATAGATGATGTATCCCTTGTCCTGCAATCGCAGTGCAGTATCACGATCCACAATCTTCTCTCCACCGATACCACTCTTGGCACCCTGTCCTGCTTTGATCTCAAATGCAATCAGTCCTTCGTGCATAAAATCTGTAATCCTGGGATCGCTGTACAGCCTGTTCCACAGCTCAGATGTGGCATCCTCCTCGTTTTGCTGGATGACAACTCCACCGTAACCCTCTTTCCTGTGTTCAAAGTAGGTCAGGATACGGTCCATCAGGGAAGGCTGCTTGGGATCTGTTCTAGTATCATATCCCCAAGTTGCAGCCACGTTCTCACCGATTCCATAGATGAGACCGAGCTCCGCACAGGCTCTGGCAGAGTAGGTGGATACAACATTCCAGTCCTCCGGGCTGCCCATAGATGCCTGAATAATGGGAAGTGTGGTCTTGAAGCCACCGATGATACGATCAGTGTTGACATCACGGTAAAATGGTTCTCTGAAGATGAGATCATAGGATTTTTCCAATCTATGTGGAGTGAATTGTGGGGGTGCCAGCAGGATATCATCCAGGGTTGGAAATCTTCGTGATTTACCGTAGATATCAGCACCAAATACAGAGAATCGAGACGTTTCATCCCTGGTCGGGTAGATCGATTTGCGTCCCTTCCGGGCACGTTCAATAATTTCTTCGTAGGGATAATCAGTCATCTCAAGCTCTCCTAAGGTGTAAATACTCCCGGTACCTTGGGGTAGGGAAGTGCCATCATGATAGATGGCAGTGCACAGAAGTAGCGTACAGTTCTCTCCAGTCCTATACCAAACCCGGCAGTGGGCTTACCATGCTTTTGCAGGAAGCTCAGGTACCACTTGTACTTGGATAGGCTCTCACCACTTTCTTTCATACGTGGGATCACCCTCCGATGATCATATTCTCGGGCAGCACCGGAGATTACCTCTCCATATCCATGAGGCATCAGCAGGTCAAAATCCATCAGAATACCAGGTTTACTCTCATATTCTCTATCGTAAAATCCACGTGCTCCTCGGGGATAATCATGGATAAAGAATGGCTCTTCATGCAATGAAGAGAGCAACCACTCGTATTCCCAGGGTAGCTCTGCATCATGTCTGAGCTTGGTTGCCTTGATACCAAACCGCTTCTCCATCTCAGGAATGACCTGGGGATACTCATCGATATGGGCCAGTAGCAGATCAACTGCATCCTTGAATTCATACCGTTTGAACCGGGACGGGACAGTCAGAGATGTTCTTGGAGACAGTCCTCGATCCTCCCAGGTAGGGGCGAATCTCTCCCAGATCGTCTGTAATTTGGACTCATGGAGTTTCATATCCTTGTAGACTGAAGTTACCAATCCCTCGGCTATCTCCATGGCATCGAAGTGGTCTGCTCCAACCATTTCCAGGTCTACCTGGATAAATTCTGCAAGGTGTCGATCAGTGTTTGCTGTTTCCAGTGGTTCCATTCTGAGGTTGTCAGCGAAAAAATAGATCCTGCCGGGCATTCCTGCTTCCTCGCGAGAAATCGCCAGCAGCTGCTTGTACAGGATACCAGAGCTCATGAATTTGTAATCCTTCCCGTAAAACTCTATCTCTGTCTGCTTTGCCCCCCGAGTACCGGGATCGGTAACGGGTCCGATTAATGGGGGTTTGAATTCCAGAAAATGTTGATCCTTGGACAGGTAATCTCGCATGGATTGGGAAACCAGATCATAGGTTTCGTAGACCCACTGCATGACAGGATCAGAAATTATTGCAAATGGGTCATGCTGCAGTGTCTCAAGGTAACTGCTGGGGGTATACGATTTGTACTGTTGAAGTGCCATACAAGTTGATTTGTTACACTCCTATATAAGAGTTGAGTAAATAATAGAAAAATTCTATGATTAATACATTTATATCGTGTAAAATACAGTACAAATCTAAATATACAGTAAAATATTTAGTTATAAGATGAAAATAATGAATAAAATTCAATACAATAGACAAAAATACATCTGTTCTCACCTCGCTCCCCTTCAAATGGGTCAATATCTGGTAAGCGAGGTCTATATGGTCTAAATCGGGTATCTGGAATATTTTTGCTATAATTTTCTTGCCATAATGTGGAAGATGTGCCAGTACTTGTCGCCACCCGTCGCAGTGCCTTTTGTACCCTCCTCCTCTTCAAGCTCAAGAATTTCAAAGCCTGAAAGCAGGGAGGTGACTTGGTCTCTGGAATGAAAGGTCATCGATTCATTGTCAGACCACGCATCATTCACACCAAATAGCTGTCCACAGAAAATTCCACCTGTGCTGATACTGTTCGATAATCTCTGCCAGACTTCTTCAAAGTGGTCTGGATGACAAAATGGGATTGCATAGCCTGCATGCAAGAGAGATGTTGAGGGAAAACTGACATTCTCATACTTCGATATTATCAATTCCAAGTTGGCCTCCTCACCTACCTTTGATCTCAACCTCTCACCTGCCTCGTTCTCAGCATCAATTGCAATTGCTTTCCAACCCTGGTTCAGCAGAAAAAGTACCTCGTTTCCAGCTCCAAAACCAATGTCCGCCCCAATTTTTGGTAGCAGCGGGTCAACCGATTCAAACCCCCTCACAAATAGATCCCGGGGTTCTCTCCCTCCAGTCACATCGTAGTACTTGCTCCATCTGTCGTCACTCATAGGAGATACTCATTTTGATACCTTATCTATCTATCGACCCCTCGTAATTCCATCCCCTCAGTGATAACCTTGAAATTCTGCCATCCTCTATATGAACTGTGAATAGGAAAGTCGTTGTTTTTGTCATCGGGATCATGCTTCTCCCGCTTCCAATTTCAGCAGATGAGATACCATCGATTGTATTCATTGGGGCTTCCAATACCAATACTATCCAGTGGGCAAATGGTTCCTACGTCACGAAATTGCCTGAAAAAGGACTGCCATGGAGTGAAATGACCATCACAAACGCTGGCATTGATGGTACTGGTACATACACCTACTACAATGACTCGGAATTTCTCAAACTACAGGCACAGAACTACACCACGGATTTCATATTCCTGATGCTTGGTGGTAATGATTTTCTCAGAGGAACCAACCCCGGAGTTTTCCAGGAGCAGATTGGCTGGATCTTGAGTGAGATCAGGAATAATACGCAAGCTCCTATCATCCTTGCAAATTTAATCTGGTCACCGATACAGGTGTTCGATTTCCTTTTTCCTGATGAGGTGCGCGAGGCGCACACTGCCTATCAGCAGATTCTTACCAATCAGACGGTAGAGAATGTATTCACAGTTGATGTATACAATGCCACTATAGATCAGATTGACTACTATGCAGACCCGATTCATCTCAATGAGCTAGGGCACCAATCTGTAGCCAACGCCATTCACCAGCAGCTGGCAGATACCATAATTGAGATACTGGCAAAGATTGAGAGATTGGAGAACCGGTTACAGGGAATATTCAGAGGTGGGCTTTTTCTAGTGCTGATGTTAATTTTGTCGTATCCACTACTTAGAAGAAGATACCTCAAACCTCAATGATTTAGTATATCCTGATTAGATCATACCTGTTGAAAGCTACAATCAAAGCCTGTGCCAATCTTGCCCTGATAAAATACTGGGGGAACGCATTTTCAGAGCTTAATATTCCTATCAATGACAGTATTTCAGTCAGTCTCAGTGAACTCCAGACCACAACCACTCTTGAATTCTACCAGGATGAAGACCAGCTGATTCTCAATGATTCACCAGTCTCGGGTGAAGGTAGGCAACGGTTTGATTTTGTGCTCAGGCACTTCAGGATGCTCACAGGAGTAACTGATAATGTGAAGATTGTGACCACAAATAATTTTCCCACAGCTGCAGGAATTGCCAGCAGTGCCTCAGGTTTTGGAGCTATGGCTCATGCACTTTACGAGGCTTCAGGATTGGATTACTCAGACCTGCAAGTATCATCATTGGCTAGACTGGGAAGTGGTAGTGCATCTCGTACAATTCATCCAGGATTTGCACACTGGCACCGTGGGGCAGATCACGAGACGAGTCATGCGACTCAACTCGCACCACCAAATAACCTGAGAATTCTTGTTACCATTACCTCACCTGAGGAGAAACCACTGAGTTCAAGCAAAGCAATGCTGAGGAGCAAAGAATCCTCTCCTTTCTTTGCCCAGCGTGGAAATACTGCAAATGATCACATTCCCTATCTGAAAAAGGCACTCCTAGAGTGGGATTTTGCCACTATAGGAGAGATCACGCAGAGGGAGGCAAACAACCTCCATGCTGTGATCAACACCACAGAGATGGGAATATACTACTGGAACAGGACAACCGTGGAAATCATTCACCGTATCAAGCAATTGCAAACCTCAGGTATTCCGTGCTACTATACCATGGATGCAGGTCCCCAGGTCAAAGTCCTGGTGATGCCTGAACATGTCAAAGAAGTAGAGAAGTCACTGGCAGAGATTGATGATATCAAGAGGATCATCAATTCAGGAGTCGGTTTTGGGTCTCAAGTCACGCAGGACCATCTGTTTTAGGGTCAAACTGGTGTACCAAGCCGTTGAGGTGCATAAACAGCATCAGTACCATTGCTGACCAGGTCACAATAAATTGAACATTCACCCCTCCATCTTGCATCCCTGCAAGCGTGATAAGCAGAATCGGTACCACCGTTCCAAGATA
>JAEOUB010000472.1 GCA_016839545.1 Candidatus Kariarchaeota archaeon
ATAGCTCATTTAAACCCTCCATTGCATGTTTTGCACGATTTGCACCTTCCATCTCGAAAGGTAGTGTACAAACTCCAACAGTGAGAGAACCTGATTTTCGTGCTTCATTTGCAATTACTGCTGCAGCACCAGTACCGGTTCCTCCACCCATCCCAGCGGTGACAAATACCATATCGGCAGCAGAAAATAGCGGTTGAATCTGCGCTACGCTTTCTTCTGCGGCAGCTTGGCCTATAACAGGATCATTACCTGCACCTAGACCCCGAGTTAAACCTAGACCAAGAAGTATTTTCTTATCTGATTGGACCTTTTTCAAATGCAAAGCATCTGTGTTGGCAGCAACAGTTGTAGCTCCTTTGAAATTGGATTTACTAAGTCGATTAATCGCATTACATCCACCACCACCAACACCAACCGCAACAATCTTGTTCTGCTGCTCACCGATAAGTGCATCCAGGAACTTGTCCATTTCAGCAGCTGAAGAGGACTGAGGAGTGCTTGACAGATTTTGAGGAGGTAACACAGGGGTTGTGACTTCTACCTCATCATCAATTGTATCTAAGAGATTTCGTATACTTTTTGACATCAAAGTAAGTGTGTTGATTTTTATTTTAATACTCTAGTAATACCTCTGTAATATCTGGGACGTCTAGAATTCGCCCCAATCAGGATCTTCTTCCTCTGGGATGAATTCAGGATCCACCTCCAAAGCACCCACACTCCTGAATTTTGGAGATTTAAGTAAGCGATTGAGAATCAGGTCTTCAATCTTTGAGAGAAGATTACTCGAGTCATCGGTACTGAGATTGTTTATTGAAAAAATCAGACCTTCCTCAAAAATCTGGGTTTCTTTCATTTTTTCCATAATCTCCTGTATTCTTTCTGCAGGAACGATGTCATTCTTTGTAACTGCCCCAATCATTATCATTGCGGGATAAAACTCAGCTATTTCTCTTAGGAGGTTCATTTGGTCTTCATCTGAACTATTTCCTCCACCTGTAGGATCATAGAAAAAGACGAGAATATCTGAGAGGTATTTCAAAGCAAGAAGGGCTTGAAGTTCGATATCATTCCTGTCCATGAAACTTCTATCAAGAAGTCCGGGTGTATCTACAAATTGTATGTTGAAAAATTTGAATTGTCTATGTCCAAAGATAACAGATTTTGTGGTGAATGGATAGCTAGCCACCTCTGGTTTACCTGAAGTATTTGACTTGATAAATGAAGATTTACCAGCATTTGGAACCCCAGTTATCACCACTGTTGGATAGGTGGGATTGAAACCGGGAAGAAGTCGCAACTTTTCTCTAGCCTCTTGAAGAGTTGAGAGATGACGATCAATCTTGTAGAGTAGGCTAGACAAACGGCCAAAAGCAGTCTTCCGAAGTTGTCGATTTTCATTTTTGTACTGAGACATCATCATCTCAACTGAAACTTCTTCCTGGATATTTCGGAGTGGTTCAACTATTCCGTGGACTCTTCCCAAAGCGATCTTGAGATAATCGACACCCAGGTAGAGATCCGCCATCTCCTGATAAAAAGGATGGATATTATCAATAGAAGGAAATTGGCTGACGATCCGATCAATTCTGTCGGATAAAACGTTAGCCACAGTGTTAATTCTATTGAGTTCATGAGCTCTCGATCTCAACAGAGACTCCCTCGGCTTGTCCGGAGGCTTGATTTTGAAAGCTTTATCAAAAGCAATATCGAGTAACTCCTGAGCTGTTTCGATTTTATCAATGTCTTCGAAAGGATTACCCGAATTGGACATAAGGACCCATTATTGTTGAGGATTTTTAACCTATAGATGGTTTCGTTGTGCTAGGAAATGATGAAATCCATAGCCATACCAAGTGAAAAGATGATCATGGATTTGAGAATTCCTTTTGCATTGGGTCGAAGATAATGAGTTTGAAAAAGGTTCACAGAGTAGAAAATCAGTGCTATAAGTCCAATCAGTTGAAACAATATTGGTAATATTCTCAAGGCAACAGGTAACCAGGTCTGAATTACATCTAGAAAATCAAGCCACTTACTAGGATCTGCAGGTCCCATGCAGTTATGATCCACCAATATATAAAAAACCATGAAAAAATTAAGAAATTCAAGATGGTGAAAAACTCTATCGCAACTTTAAAAATACCTCAGGTAAGAGAGCTGATTATACAGAAGGCATTGCTATGGTACAAAGAGCTAGAATCAGGTTACTAAGCACCAGCGTAGACTCACTTCGAAATATTACGGAGGAGTTACACAACATCTCAGAAAAGGCTGGAATTGATATGAAAGGGCCAATACCCTTTCCAACACGAAAGGTAATCATACCTGTACGTAAATCCCCTTGTGGTAATGGTACCCAGACTTGGGAGCATTACGAGATGAAGATTCATAAGCGACTTATTGATCTCGATGCTGATGAGAAAGCAATGCACCTCCTGATGAGATTGACAGTTCCTGATGATATTAGAATTGAAGTAGAACTAGCTTAATTTATTTCACTGAAATCTATCTCCATTTATTTATAGCACTAAAAGTGGTATGTATTAGAACTCATCGCTGGTGATAAACCAGGGCGAGTAGGATGAGAAAAATGAATGCAATTTCAGTAGGACGTATTGTCGTCAAGATTATGGGCCGCGAGGCAGGAAAGAAAGCAGTTGTAACTCAGATCATTGATCGAAATTTTGTTGAGATCACCGGTCCTGAGGAACTCACTGGTGTTAGAAGAAGAAGAGTAAACATTAATCACATTGAGCCAACTGAGCACAAAGTTGATATCAGCAGAGGATCTGATGACGCAGCAGTAAAATCTGCAGTTGAGTCTGAGTCTGCCGTTAGCTCTTTCATGACTTCATAAATTCAAGGGATTACTATTGCTTGATACTCTGGACGTTTATGATGAAACCTCTTATCGGGAAGATCTAGAGACAAATCAAGGAACATGGCCTCGGG
>JAEOUB010000473.1 GCA_016839545.1 Candidatus Kariarchaeota archaeon
AGGAGTGGTATGTATCCCATTGAGAGAAGTTTGACTTCAGGTTCCACAGGTTCAATGTTAGAATTCTGCTCTTAGAGCTATTGGCACAGGTGTGATCAAATCCACCACAAGAACTAATTTCTGAATAAGTTACGTACGTCGTCTTCTACGGCTCTACCGCAGTAGCAATAGGTCTCATCTAATCTTGCAGTCTGGTAACAACACATCCTCACATCTCTTCCAAGTTCCTCAATAAACTTCATTGAGACGGAGTCTTGATTTGTGACCTTCGGTGTTTGTTTTGGCTTTGATGCATTGTTCGGTTTCGCTCTTGTAGGATACGCTTTGGCTGGCGATGGGTTTCTCGCTCGTGCCCTGATGCCCAATCCAATTGTTCCTCCTATGAGCAGAAGTACGACTATGAACCCATTGAATGAATTACGCTCTGCCGAAACTTGAGTTGTAGTTGACATTGGGAACTCTGTTGTTTGAACACCAGATATTAATGAGGTGGAGCTGTCGGTTATAGATTCCTCGAATACTCCATTCAAAGCTGCATTGAGGTCGAGGACTCGATCGACAGAAGACGTCCCCATATAGCTAATTGATCCAACATTTGGGTTTCTATCTATTTTTCCATCAATATCTGCACTCCATGCAACAACTTCAATGTCATCCTGACCGCCTATGTCATCCCAGTAGTAGTAGACTCCAAGTTCAGATAAATTAGGGTTAAAGTAAATTGTCTTATCAATATAGGTTATAGTATCAGGGGTACTGTTCATTTCCTGTGAGAAAAGATTCACACCTTGACTCACGAAGACCGTGTAGCTTTCATTGTGAATATAGGCCCCGAGAAGATAGATATCGTTCGATGCGGTCTGGATTGTGAAATTCAAGGATGCACCGGGTTCCGAGACGTTATTTAGTTGTATTACCAAGACAAGAAAATCAGTAGTCTGTCCAATCCAGACACGATCTATGTCGTTGTCTGTTGCATCGAATCCGTCTTGTCCCATGAATTGGAGGTCTAGATCTGATGGGATCTGACCATCTACCCCAGATGGGATCAATATCAGGATCATCAATATGGTCAGCGAGACGGATAATCTACTCATCTTCACTGTAAGTAATCTGCTGAAATGATATAAATAATTGCAAATTCAAGGATATTATCTTTATCCTAAGTAATCGGAAATATCTACGTCAAGACTCTCTTTCATCTCTGTGATATGGGAGACCATATTGTTCTCATAGACAAATTCCAGATTCTTCTCACGTGCAACCATAAAGACACCCTGACTTCGATCACTCAGATATGGGTACTTGTCACAGCTATGCTCTACCAATGATGTGAGAGTGTCGCTATCACATTTCAGATATTTTCTTAGGAGATCAAATTCTCTCAAAAATTTACGCTCTTCGCTAATTGTAACCACCAAGACATCATAGATAGATTCCTATAATAATAAATTGGTGACCTAGCTGAATGTCTGTAAAAAAACGCGTGGCGTATTTTCAACCGTCAAACAGGGTCAGAGCACATTTTTATGGAAGATGCAAAACGCAAAGATATGGATACAAATAGAGACAGGATTACTTTAACACTTGCTACCTTGTCAGCAGTTATCCTTGGTAGTTTAGGAATTGCGGCGGAACAAGCTCTTCAAACTATAATCTATCTGGTGCTAGCTGCGCCATCTTTCGTACTATCGATATATTCCACTTTTTTCAAAGACAAATTGGTTGGAGGAGTGATTGTCTTCCCACAACCCTTTGGAATTGGTGGTGCAGTGGGTAAAAATTTTCAACTTAAAGGAAGCGTGATGAATATGGGTGACATGCCAACATTGGTGGAGATCTCACCATATGATCCTGAAAGGGTGGAACAGACCAAAATATGGGTATATCCTAATGGCACAGCTAGTGACACCAAACCATTGATGGATGGTAGGTTTGTACTACATCCAGGAGATATCTTCTTTCTCGAAACAACAGTGAAAGAGGGAATGGCGAATTTGGACATTCCATTCAGTTTCATCGATAAGAAAGGTCGACGGGTCCAGGTGACAGAAACAGTGGAGATCGACTGATTTAACCCATATTACCTTCTTGTTGTTCTAGTTCATGGAGTATGTTGAGAGTTTCTTGTATGATTGCCAGCTCATCTGCAGTGATTTTCTGGTCAGCTGATGCCGCTCGATATGCAGTATCCAGAATATTTGCCCTGAGATTAATCAGTTCTATCTTGTCCTCAGGCGAGATCGCTGCCTTTTCCAATGCTCGACTGAGTACAGCCTCATATTCCTTGGCATTCTTTAAAATAGTCCGGATCAGGTTTGACTCATCCTCACTGATATGACCATCAAGCTGAGCCACCTTCACTATGCTCTCCCAGATACGACTTTCGCGTGGGTCACTTATGTCCATAGACTGCCTTTTTCATTTACAGATAAAAACAATACCCAATTCCGGATCAATTTAGTCAGTTCTCAGTTACTGGGTATCAAATTGACAAGATACACACCTGCGAACATGATCGCAAAGGCAATTAGGTACATGTAAGAGAACACCTCTCCTAGCAACAAGACAGCAGAGATGATGCTGATGAGTGGAATGAAATTCACGAGTATCGTTGTTCTAGAGGGTCCGATCTTGTCAATGGAAACCGAGAAGAGAGTATTGGGAATGGCTGCACCAAACAGACCAAGGTAGATGAGTGCACCTGTGACGGAAATCTCGATGGGCTGTATTGTTACCACGCTGAGTTCTACAATTGCAATCAGTCCCAGGGCTATCCATCCAAAGATGGTGCTCCAGAGCTGGAACTGGAGAGGGGGTACCTCTTTATAGATAGGACGGGAATACACAGTGTAAATACTCCATGCCAACGCGGCAAAGAGAATGATGACATTGCCAAGAACACGGTTTGCCACATCATCGTTGGGTGACGAAATAAATACAATTGCCACACCTATCAGGGTAAGGAAAATCCCCGCAATCCTGGTTGTTGTCAGTTTCTCATCTGCATACACAAGTGATGCTCCCAGGGCAGACAAGACTGAGATGGATGAGTTCAGGATCAGGACTGCATCAGAACTGGAAGTGAACCGAAGTGAGGATAGAAAAAGGAAATTGTAGATGGTTACATGCAGCAGTCCGAAGATCACCAGCTCTTTGATCCAAGCTCTGGGTAGCTGGACTGATTTGTGCATCATCCTGGCAAAGATATAGAGGAATGGGATGGCAATGCTATACCGCAAGAAGGCGGAATAAAACGGCGCTGCACCAATTCCACTAGTTGCCACCGCTCTTCCCATTGGCCAGCTCACACCCCACAGGAAGATGACCCCTATCATCTCTGCCTGTGCGAATTTCATACGGCTCACAACCGGTCTCCCTGCCCTTGCCATTTTAAACCGATGGTGAGTTTCAGTAATATTGAAAATTTGACTATTTTGAAGGCTCTTTCTTGTCATTTTATTCATAGTTTGTGCCATGCAATTAAGAATGACCAAAGACAATTCTCAGGTATGAAGCCACTGTCCGAATTTATCACTGCAACCCTTGGAGGTATCGGATTGTTCATGATCCTCGCCTCCTTCCATTTCGCATTCCTTGGAATCCTGTGGATGGCCTATACTGCCCTGGTCCTCCATGCACTATTGGTAGCGGCTGCGTTGCCATATTTAGTACGATCCCTGTTCCTGGATGTGGATACTACCACCGAATACAGGGTGATTATCGGGAGCATCTCCCTGTTTAACGCTGGATTCATGTGGGGTGTGATCCAATATCTCTCACTTGCACCACTCTTTCACCTGATTGTCGTGATTGAGTTCCTACCTGTGATGCTGATGTTTGTTATCCTTTACATGGAATTCTGGGAGGACAAAGGATACCTTGCAGAATATAACAATCACATTTTCTACTAATACTCACATAGACGGTACATTATTGAGGTAGTGGTTGACATACCACTCGTATGCTGAGGTGATTGCAGTCTCAATCAGATCAAGTTTCTCAGTTCCCTGCAGTGCCTCGCTCAGTTCTTCCTGAACATATTCCATCAGGTCAAATTTTCTGCCTAGGCGTATCTGAGGCATCTGCCCCTCAAATTCAAAATG
>JAEOUB010000474.1 GCA_016839545.1 Candidatus Kariarchaeota archaeon
GGGTTTTCTCCTAAGGCGAACTTTACGCCGGCAGGTTCGGCAATCAGCATATCGGTAATCACTCGAGTATCAGGTATTGACTTGATGACACAGAACTGCCCTCCAATGAGATTGCCGCTTCCTGGTGTGATACCCATGGTGGTGATCCCACCTCGCCGGGCATCATCAAATGCCTTATCCTCTGTGAATATTGCATCCATCGCTCGCAGGTGAGGTGTGATCGCATTTCCCTTGGACTCGTTGCCATCGCCAAATGCTCCGGTGAGCCCTTCCTGCCAGAGACCCACGTGAGAGTGGGCATCAATCAAGCCAGGTGTGATCGTCTTGCCTGTACAGTCAACTATCTCCATGCCCGAGGTATCAATTCCGGTACCAACAGCCTTGATGAGGCCATTGTCCACAACCAACGTTCCATTGTCTATGGGATCTCCCTCGACCGGGATGATCCGTGCATTGGTGTATGCTGTTGTCATATTCTTCGATCTTGAAGAGCTCATAAAAAGTGTGGCTCGGTTGGATAGTCCTATTTTCTTTCTTGCTCATCCTCGACGAGATCAGGGAATTTCTCCTTTTTCATCCGCTCTGCTGCCTGCATGTACTTCTTGACGTCGTCAATATCCTGCTCGATGACATTGCGGTGGCCACATCTCTCGCACCGATTGCCGTGGTTGAGGTGATTGCACTTCTGGCACTCGATCATCAATCAGTATCGTGTGAGGGGATATACGAGTGTTGGGGTGACCCGGTATCAATTTCACAAAAGATGTGACACAATTTTGAAGTAGCTTGTTATGATAGACAGACTTGTGAGTTCACTTCATCTGAGTCAGCTACGACATTACTCGTCCGCTCGGGTGGGCTCAACACTGCTCATCAACATGGTAGATGTCTCGCTGTTCTTCCTCTACAGAAATATCTACGGATTGGATGACATACAAACAGGTGCCGCAATCGCCATTGCCAAGATTGCCGTGGGTATATTCAGCTTACTGCTTGGAGTACTGAACGACAACACTCCATTATTCATCCAGAGGAAAATTGGTTCCAACAAATTCTGGCTAGTTTTGGGCTCTCCAGCCCTTTCTGTGACCTATATTCTGCTGTTTCTTCCTCCTGAAGGGTTGGATCAAACATTCCTCTTCCGATGGCTCCTCACCTTCAATGTCCTCTTCCATCTGTTCTACGCATTTGTCTCCGTTTCCTACCTGTCCTGGATGCCGAAAATCACACGTACCGAGGAACGAACCAAGGTCTCGAAATACCAGAATATCTGGAATTCAGTCGGAGCCCTGCTTGCAACCCTATCCTTTGTAATAGTCACAGGAATTCATGAAAACAATCCTGTTCAGGCAATCCTTCTCCTGAGAATCGTCATATTTAGCTATGCCGCAGTCCAGGTGATCGTTTTCTACTCAGTTATCCGATCAATTCCCTCCACACTCGGAGAGGAATTACCAGTACCATCGTTGAAATCCCAGGTCTCCATTTTTGTGAGGGACAGGAACTTTGTCATCTGGGTAATTATCTATGGTATATTCTCAATTGGTCTGTTCATGCTGACAACATTGCTCTTGGATATCATTACCATCGTCCTGCGTCTGGAAACGACGCTCGATTTGGCTATCTTTGGTATCGGGTTCACTGTCTTCACTGTCGTGGGATTCTTTATCTGGGAGACCTATGAGAAACGATTGGGAGAGAAGACCAAGCCACTTCGACACAGCATGGTGATGTCAGTACTTGTTCTGATCTCACTTGCAGTGGTAACTATTGACGAATCCAACCTTGTCATCACCTTGCTTTTCAGCCTCTTACTGGGCATTGGTATCAGCTCCTACTTCCTGTTACCAGTTGCCATCCTAGCCGATATGGTTGAGTTTGCAGAGATGGGATGGTACCAGGAGAATCTGACCTCAGTGTCTATCGCGGGAACCTTCAACGGGTTTGCGAGAATCAGTCTCAACTTCATCCAGAGTATTGGTGGCTATATTGCAGGAGTGGTTGCTGCATTTGAGCTGTATAGATTTTCGGGAGTGGTAGCCTCGATTTTTCTTGTCATTGCTTTCTTACTGCTACGATTTGTAAGAATAGATGTACTGAGCAAGGAAACTAGTCAATCTTGAGTTGCAGGTAGATACTGTCCTTGTCATAGTTTTCCCGTTCTATACCTGAGATCAGGAAGATCTCCTTGTTCCGTGCATTGATATCCATAAGTGTATCATCCAGATCAATCATCTCCATATCCAGGGAATCCATGCGATAAATCAGTGGAGGCATCTCTGCATCCCATTTGAAACCATTAGCTCTCAGCTGGTGGAGTACCATGTCAAAGGTGGAGGATTTCTTGACGGTCAGTGCAAAGCTCTTCAGCCTGTTCTTGCCACAGACGCCACACTTGGGATTGCGGGGCTTGTCAAACTGGTAAAATGTGGTCGACAACCCATTGTAGATGACGTATTTCAGGGGGAGCTCTCCCAGAAGTGTACCCTTGAGATGGTGGAGGAGACGCAGGGCATCCTGGGTCTGAATTGAGGCGATGACAGCGTTGATACTGATGATAGCCGGCTCATGATGATCGATGGCAGTAAAGGCATCATCCAGTGAGAACAGTGGCTCATGTGGAAAATACTCTTTCATCAGCTCATTGGCATACTCAGTAACAAATCGCACCTCTGCCTCATTAACCGTAGGTAGAACTCCATGCTTCTCCTGGTAGGCCAGCTGACCCTTGAGTAGTGTATGGGACTTCTTACGGGGACGACCCACAAGGGTACAGGCAGCAAGGTCCTCTCGCTCGGGTTCTCGCATGGGGTCGCAGGCAAGACAGGAATTTCTACCCGGCCAATAGCTATACACATGGCCATGATATGTGGCAGTACCACCATCAACCAGTGGTTTCTTGTTCATCACAGCCCGTCTGTTGAGATCCTCTCGGGCACTGACCGAGTCAAGCCCGGCAATGTAGAGGTCCACAGACTCATAGATCTCAGGGTCGAGCTCCTGCAGCGGCATATGGTAGGCATGGTACTCTCCAAAGGGA
>JAEOUB010000475.1 GCA_016839545.1 Candidatus Kariarchaeota archaeon
AGCCTAAGGAGTGAGACATTGGCTTGTATACCCTGAAGGTAATTATTGAATTCATGTGCAATACCACCTGCCAGTGTTCCAAGACTGTTCATCTTCTCATATTGGGCAATCATGGACTGATAACTCATACGTTCTTGTTCCAGTATCTGTTCTTTCTCTTTCTCGCGCTGGAGAAGTCTTCCGCTGTAGAGCAGCATCGCAGCCAGAATTAGACCTGCAATTATAATGTAAGAATTCCAACCTGGGCTTATCCGAAGTCGTATACTCTCAGCAAGTTGTCCATAGAGTAGCCAGCTAAGATTGTGAATGTTGATCTGTGTTGATGTAACCCAGGGACCGGTTGGATCAATAACTTGATCAATGTGAAAAATGGAGGTATTCCCCTCATAAATTGTGAAAATGTGGCCTTCATCATTTGATATATTATCAAAGACACTGGTAAAAAGAGTACCAAGCTCGATGACGACATTGAAGAAGCCGAAAATCTCTCCATTTGCAATCAGTGGAATATACACTGCAATCCCGTTACCGCCTTGAAAAAACTGGATGACGTTGGTGATCTGCAGTCTGAGAAGGTTATTGGCATTGATGAAAGCAGTATTGGGTGCTCCGTTCTGAGTGGTCCAAACACTGCGATTGATCGCCTGCTGATTGCGTTCAAAAGGATGAACCCATTGTATTGTACCAGTTGAGTTGATGAAGTTGATTGCGGTGTATACTCCAAAGGTATCATAGATCACTGGTACGGTATTGAGATAATCCTCCTCCGTGGGAGGCTGGGTGGTATTGTACCTCATCTGCCAGCTCTGCCGGGCAATATCTGAGAGTGGGGAAATGGCACGATCGAGAGCAAACTCAACATTACTTGATCCAAATACAAGATGCTCATCCAGGGAGTACATAGCCCTCTCCTGCTGGTCTCGAGTGTCGATTATCCAGTATCCAGTGGAGAGTACTAGGATGAGGACAATGAGCGTTACCTGCAGTAGACTAACTCGCCTCATTTCTATCTCGCAGGTAACACATCGAGAATATAATTAGTTTTGTACTACAAATTGAATAGAAATCTAAACATATGGAACTGAGATTTTGAGTTTGCATACACAGATAGACACTTATCCGAACTTCAGTGCTGGAAAATATGAACGAGTACAGACAGAGATCTGAGTCTATGCGAGCAGATCTGGTAAGTATGAGACGAAAGATCCATGAGAATCCTGAGCTCGGTTTTCAGGAATTCGAGACTGCTGCATTCATCAAGGCAGAACTGGATAAACTGGGTATTTCCTACCGATCTGAAATCGCACGAACAGGAATTATCGCTACCATCGAGGGAAGCAGACCTGGTAAAACTCTGCTGATCCGGGCTGATATGGATGCACTGCCCATGATCGAGGATGCAGACCTGGAATTCAAATCCAAGAATCACGGAGTATTTCATGCCTGTGGCCATGATACACACGTGACCTGTTTACTGGGGACTGCAAAAATCCTGATGGAGAACCGTGATAAGTTTGGTGGGACAGTCCTGCTGGTGTTCCAACCTGCAGAGGAGGGATCAAAGGAGTATGATCCCACAGGTAAAATTGCAGGCGGTGCACTGCCCATGGTCATGGAAGCAGGAGACGTACTGAATCCTGATAATCTGGATGGAGTTCTGGCACTGCATATTGTTTCAGGAGAGGATGACCATGAACACGTGGGGAAGATTGGAGTGGGCGATGGTCCATTCAGTGGGTCTGCAGACGAGATCTTTGTTGATATAATAGTCAAGGGTGGTCATGCATCATCACCTCACTCAGCAGTCGATCCGGTGTATATCGCATCACAGGTCAGCGTGGCATTGCAAGGTTGGTTGACACGATTTGTCGACCCCATGGAACCTGTTGTCGTGACCTTTGGAAAGATCCAGGGTGGCTTTAGACAGAATATTATCTCTGAGAAATGCCGGATGGAGGGCACTCTGCGGACCCTGAATGAGGAGCTGAGAAACAAGATCAAAGAAAAGATGCCTGGATTCATAAAAGGCATCGCTCAGGCCTACGGTGGAGATGCTGAGGTGACCATCCTCACAGGCTATCCTGTCGGAGTCAATGACAAGGAGATGAATGAACATGTCCGCAAGGTGACAGCGCAGATGTACGGTACTGACAGCCTTGTAGAAGTACCTGCACAGCTGGGAGCTGAGGACTTCTACGAGTTTGGCTTCAAGAACAAGGTGCCCATCACCATGTTCTGGTTGGGCGGTGCAAATGTGGAAAAAGGCTGGGTTGGCAGTAACCACTCGAATTACTTTGCTATTGACGAGGATTCTCTGCCTATCGGTACTGCTGTACTTTCAGCTGCTGCCATCTCATTTCTCAGTTAAAATTACCAAGAATGAAATTCTTGTGAATTTACTGTATTCGTAGCTTCAAACATTAATAAAATCACCAAGGATTTATATTCGACATGTGTTTGGCCGCTACAAGATGACAGTCAAAAATCTTGGTGTCTTATTTGTAATGATTTTACTACTGAATGGATCATCTGTCAGTGCCGAGTACCTTGTAATTGAGCACACATTTGATACTGCGGATAACTGGACCACTGAGTCCTATACTCTGAGTTCGAGTTATACGAAGACAGGCACTACATATGTGAATATCTCTGATGGGCAATTGGTGATGCATGATCCCGACCCTCTAGTTTGGTCATGGAATTGGGCAGGAATAGCCCATACTCCAAGCACTACAACTCACGGGGTGTGGAGCTTTGATTTCAATTCTGCTGATAATATGAATGATTTCGCTTTTGCGTTCATGATCAGTTTCTATGACAGTTTGGATGGTGTTGACAGTTTTATTGAAAACGAGCTTAACTGGAGTGGTTATGCTGTCGCTGTATCAACTAAACCTGGACTGAGACCCTGGGGTCCTGGTTTTAGATTATTGAAATACTTAAATGCATCAGATGGAGGACCAGTGGCACTGAAAGATGAAGTCCTGTCAAGTAATATTGAGGGGTGGAACCATATAGATATTGTCAGAGATCTGGATAACTCGATATACGTTTCGCTGAATGGAAACGTGGAATTGTCCTTTACGACAGATGACAATCCGACGCAGACCCTTGAAAGGATCGAGATCGCCAACTGGCATGGAAATACTCAATTCGACAATATTCGCGTGACGGACTATGACAAGTCACCTGATACTATTACGACAACTGAATATGATATAACTACCACAGTCTCGGAGACACTGATTGATACTCAAACAGTGACCGTCACGCCTTCCCCTGTAACTGTCACCGAGTCAACTCCGTTTCTGGCATGGATGGTTCCCATTGCACTTGTACCTCTATTGATTGTGAGACGAAGAAGATAATCTGATCTTCTGATATCTTGATACTCTAATATGTTATGACTGAACTTTCAATTCAACAGGTTCCTGCTGTGACTTCAGGCCGAAATAGATCACACTGTACAGGTGACCGAAGAACAGGGGCAGCTGTGTCAG
>JAEOUB010000476.1 GCA_016839545.1 Candidatus Kariarchaeota archaeon
GTATCTCCGTGCCAAGTACAAAATGATCCCACTGATGATCAAACGCACCAATCTCAAACTGGCAGATGAACTCGCGTCAAAATGGGCCGAGGAGATCAAACTCCAGAGAAAGGAACATGCAGGTGAGAAACCAGCACAGAGATTACAGCGATACAAGGATATGGCCAAGCGGTACCGGCTCTACGCCCTGCATGAGCTATCCAACAAGTGGTATGCCACACTGCGAAGCTTGCGATCTGAGTTGGCACTGATTGTTGCCATGTACCAGTTCTCCGAGATCGAGCGGATAATGGTGGAACAGATTGAGTGGAAAATCGATATGCTCGATGAATTCAACTCATTGGTTCTCCGTATGAAAGGACCACGCAAACCAGCGAAAAAGAACTTCAAGATCAAGGATATCAGCTATGATGTCAGGGAAGCTTTTCTGGAGATGATGCTCCCCCTTGAGGAATGGGCAGAGGAGACCAAGAAACAGATTGAGGGTCTCACAGCCCCCCGTAACAAGATGAAATACGAGACCAAGGTCAAGCGGTTCAGAGAGGCTGTCAAGACCAGGGAGTATCTCACAGTACTTACCCAGTCACTTGCTCCCCGCTCTGAGAGTCTGCGGTTCATGCGAGATATTGAGAGGCTGGAGCATGAAGATGCAGTATGGGTTCAAGTTTTTGAAGATGATTGATTCTTCCTAGTCAATGATCACGGGGTAAAAGCTAATAATTATTAATCGTCTCTGCATGAGAGATACTATGATTGAACTCAATCTTGCACAACCAGTTGAGAATCTAAAAGCAATAGAATGCCCCCAGCGTGGAGGGATCAACTTCCCCTGTGCAATCTGCCAGGAGTGTGAGATAGGTCAAGTCACATTGACAGCCGGGGACGGCTACATGATTGAAAATACCGTCAACTCCATACTTATCCATCTTGAGCTACAGGTGCAGGATGATCCAGTAGAACAGGCCGCATTGAAAATACTCAAGCAGAGATTATCCGAGAAGATCCCCGCAATCCAGAGAGGATCATGGGAGCTGGGAGATTTTCAGATCATGCTCACCAATGACATGGTCCATGACAAGCAGCTGGTAGAGAATGTCAAGCGGTTTATGAAAGAGTTTCCTGGACAGGCACGTCAGCTCATGATAGGTGCAAAAAGGGCAATTACCCGCTGGTCTGACAATGAGGTCAAGCAACTGGCCCATCGCTATTTCAGAGAGATCTAGAGAACCCTCAATGATAGACAATTTGAAGCTGATTCTGACACAGATTTTTAAATGAGACAGGCTTAGGAGAGATAACCAATTCCCGGTGATGGTCTATAGTGCGTTCAGGAATACCCTCGGTCAAACTTGTCCTTGCAGGTGAGGTTGGTGTTGGCAAGACATCAATCCGTCGCAGTTTCATGGGAGAGAGCTTCAGCGGGGAGTACATGTCGACTATTGGCTCGGAGGTATCCTACATGGAGACTGACAAGCTCAATCTCTCCATCTTCGATCTGGCAGGAGATCCAAATTTTGAGCATGTACGGATCACACTCTATGCAGGAACCAAGGCTGCAGTCATGGTATTTGATGTCATGCGACCTGAGACACTGGAGAAAATACCCAAGTGGATCACAGAACTGCGACGCTACACCCCCAAGGAGACTCCGATTATCATTGTGGGTAACAAGATAGATCTGATCGATGGAGAGGAACAGAAGAAGATCCATGATGAATTCCAGAATATTATCAATGGGATGGCAGCTGATCACAATATCTTCCCAGAACCCCAGTACACCTCAGCCAAAACAGGGGTCAATATAGAGAGTATGTTTGACCAGCTAGGAACAATGGTACTAGAGACACTTTGAAAAATGAATTATCGCACTTACTTGACCATGTCCAGGTTAATACCACTTGCCTGGGGCCATTGCCGATCCTCGACTTCAGTACGGCAGATGAGGCACAGATAACGCACTCTCTCGGCCTGTTGCTGGTCATCGTAGATGAAGTCCTGGATGATGCCTCTATCGCACAATATGTCATTGTTACACTGCGGACAGAATTGATAGAAGCGTGGCTCGATGGATGGCTTCCACAGATAGATAGAACATTGTGAGCAGACCTTGCGTGAGTCACAGCGGAGATGCTTTGCAATTACAACCATGTAGACAAATTGTCATTTGGTTTTGGGATTTAAATATTCTTGGTCTAAAAAGAATGAGAACTAATCTTATGAGGAAATTTTGTGGATTACACAGATTTTGTCGGATTGGAACAGGATTTACTCATTTTCCTGGCGACCTTCGTACCAGTTCCTGTATTTTATCCGTTCTCGTCGCTTCTTCTCTTGTGCAAGTTCGGGATCGGTATCTTCCAGGTCACGGATCTCATTTCTTGCTCGCTTACGGGCATCTTCCAACTCCCAGGGCTTGGCAGATAGACCACAAACGGCACAGGTATAGAAACCACCGTGTTTTTTGAATTCCTCTGAACTACAGTCGGGGCATTTCATGTATGTCAATGTCATCGTTCACTTATAAAAATGAACGCTTTGGTTTAAATCTTCAATATCTTGTTGTCAGGAGATCCTCTTGAGGAAATTCAGGATTTTTTCAATAACCAGGTTGCGATCTGAATCAATGACAACAATATGATCAGAATTAACCAGCCAGTGAACCTCTATGTCTCCGCTTTTCACCTGGTCTCGGATGATTTCTGCCTGACTGCCCGGTACCACATGGTCTGTGAGAGCATTGATCAGGCATAGAGGAGCAGTCATATCAGGCAGAGACTGGTAGGACCAGTCAAGTAATCGAAATAACTGGTGCAGTACTTTGAGGGGGATACGTCCGTAATTGTCAATAAAGTGGGCAATGCCGGGATGATCGTAGAGACTCTCATCATGGAAGAAAAATTCCTCGTAGAAAAATTTGAATTTTAGACGGGAGACGAGTTTGACCACCATCCGATGAAAGAGAGGAAACCGGATAGGAGCAGCAATTGCCACCACACCTGTAACTTGGTGCTTTGCTGCCATTAGGAGACTGATTGCACCACCCATGGAATGACCAATGTAATAGATCCTCCTGCCCTTCTTCTCATTGGTGATGAATTTGTATGCTTCCTCTGCCTTCGCCAGCCACTGTTCAGCAGTTACATCTAGCATGTCGTCGGAATGTGTACCATGGCCTGGAAGTAAAGGGATCAAAACCCTGTAACCATGCTGAGCCAGCGAGTTGCCAATGTAGAGCAATTCTACATTAGAACCTGCAAATCCGTGGTGGAAGATAATACCCATGTCTGCATCTTGTGGACCCATGATCGTATCTGATGCCTCTGGGATCTCTTCAGCAGATTGGATGTCTAGGATCTGCTGTTCTGCTTCCTCAACAGGTACGAGTTCAAATTCGACAGGTTCCATTGAATACGGTAGGATACGGTTTTTCTAAAATGTATGGAAGTTGACAGCGAAAATCAGTAATACACAGGGTTGATATCAAGTTCTTTGACAAGTTCCTTGTAGCGGTTCCGGATGGTAACCTCAGTAACTGAAGCAACATCAGCAATCTGTTGCTGTGTCAGTGCCTGATCATGCAAGATACCTGAGATATAGATTGAGGCTGCAGCCAGACTGACAGGGTCCTTACCCTGTGTCATCTTCTTCCGCTTGGCATCAGTGAGTATGTCCTTGGCAGAGCGTGTAACCTCTCCGCTAAGTTGCAATTCGGCTGCATAGCGGACTACATAGTTGATCGGGTCAGCAAGTGGGATTTTCAGCTTGAGTTCCTGAACCAGTAATCGGTAGGCTCTACCCAGTTCCTTCTTGGAAATGCGTGAGTTAGATGAAACCTCATCAAGAGTCCTGGGAAGGTGTCTTTGACGTGCTGCAGCATAGGCAGATGCTGCGATCATCTCCTCGATTGAACGACCTCGTATCAGGTTGGCTTCCAAGGCTTTCCGGTAGATGATAGCACTGGTATCCTTGACAGAGCGAGGAAGAGATAACTGAGAGGAAATCCGATCCAATTCCCGCATTGCTTTGGTAAGATTGCGATCTTTGGAAGTAGCAATCCTACTGCGGGTATTCCACTTCCTCAGTCTGTAGAATTGGTATTTCTTAGATGCAGATAGCTTGGCACCGTATGCGTCCCGGTCCTCCACTGCAATCTGTGTTGATAGACCTTTGTCGTGTATTGAAAAATTGGTAGGACCACCAGTACGAGACCTGCTGGCTCGTTCTGTGGCAGAATATGCACGCCATTCGGCACTATCGTCAATGACCATGTCATCAACAACGGATCCGCAGTTAGAACAGACTAGGTCCCCACGTGTGA
>JAEOUB010000477.1 GCA_016839545.1 Candidatus Kariarchaeota archaeon
ATCAGAGGACAACTCGGGACAGACAGTATTACCTGCTCCTCTTTCTCTCTCAGATTTTTGCCGTTCTGTCAGCAGTAGTGGCTATTTTTGAACAGACTGTCGGGAACGGTCAGAGTCGCTATTACTTCTTCATAAATGCCATAGGTGCCATTCTCTTCACCTATGCTATCCAGCAAGCACCTATGAGTGTAGTCTCTCCTGATTTCAACCTAAGTTTCCTTGTTCTGAGTCACAAGAAATCTGGAGTGCTGATTCACGCACAATCATTTGAAGACGGTATCTCAGATCTGACTGATAGCTCGGGAAATCCACTTGTCTCTGATACTCCGGACCTTGAAGAAGAAGGGGAAAATGGAAATAGTCGCTTTTTCCTCTTCTCCAGTGCTATGAATGGTATTCTCCAGCTGATCAATGAGCTCACGTCCCAGACGAGAGTAACCCGTAGATTCTCATTTCAAAATATGGAAATTATGGTTGAAGAGGCAAGAGAGGTGTACGTCATTCTAGTGACTACACGAGAGTACAAATTCTTACGAGATCTTCTCAAGTCGTTTTCAGTGTTAATTGATGACCAATTTAATTTTGGTGAAGTGGTCAACTACGATCCCTCCTTCAATTCTGAGATGTCTACTGTTATAGAGGTATCATTTGGCCATTTCAAAAATTAGATGATTGCAAGTAGACCATCTGAAATTCCTTGTTAGAGAGCTTATAGACAATAAGGCCTGTCAGACCAACTGCGATTATTCCCCCGCCAGGTAGGGGTGCAAAAAACGAGATGACACTTATAGCAAGGTGTACTCCTGCCAGTCCCTTTAGCTGTCCAAATGCTGATGGATCACGTCTACTAAACTTGGATCGCAGGTACAGGAAGCCTATGACCAGTATTGCGGAGTACGCGATGTCAATATAGATGAGTTCCAGAGTCACTCCGGTCTGTTCCTGGATTTCTGGAAATGTGTCGAACAGTGAGACAGCCAGAGCTCCAAGACCTAGGGTGAGGCCCTCAAGAATAATTAGAAAAAGTAGTGCTCCTCGCACCTGACTCATATCACTCTCAAACCGTCCACTCGTGGGATAGGTATCATAGCCCAGATGGGAAACAGGAGGCGTGAATCCAACAGGTCCACTCTCTTCAGTCACTGGTACATTCTGCTGGGTATGAGGTGCTCCACAATTGGGACAGAATTTGTCGCCCATTGTCAGTTCTTTCCCACAGTTACCACAAAAAGCCATAATTTATCCTTGCCTTGGAGATATTTTATTGCAGTGGTCTCAGAGGTCTAGATCTGCAAACGTCAATACACTATAGGGATACCCTACTCCTTAAATTCGAACCAAATTCCTCAATTGCATGCAGTACCGGAATATGGGTAAAACAGGTATGCGATTGAGTGTCATCGGCATTGGTGGATGGCTGACATATGGTATGAACACTGAGGAAAATATTGCTCATCTCTGTCTAAAAGAGGCAGTGGATCAGGGTATCAATTTCATCGACGTTGCTGATGTATATGCGAAGGGAGAGAGTGAGCGAGTGGTTGGTGATTTTCTCAGCCAGGGAGACTATGAGAGAGAGCACTTCGTGATTTCGTCGAAGGTATTTGGGCAGATGAGTGATGAACCGAATGACCGTGGTCTGAGCCGAAAGCATATCACAGAATCAATTACTAAAACTCTTGCTCGACTCAAAACAGATTATCTGGATATCTACTTCTGTCATCGGTTTGACTATCACACACCACTCGAGGAAACTGTCCGTGCCATGAATGCACTGATTGATGAAGGTCTGATCAACTACTGGGGTGTCTCGACCTGGTTCCCCTACCAGATAGAGCGAGCACATGGAATTGCAAGAGAACTGGGTATGGTTGGTCCCATGGTAGAGCAACCTAGATATAACTTACTGGATCGTTGGATTGAAATTGAGCTTCGTGAGACGATCGATCACTGGGGTATGGGAGTAGTACCGTGGAGCCCACTTGCACAGGGTATTTTGACTGGGAAATACAATGATGGTATTCCTGAAGGTTCTCGACATGCCACCTACATGGAGCTGGCAGACAGAGAGTTTAACGATGATATTTTCGCCAAGTTACGACAGGTGGATGCAATTGCCAAGGAACAGGAGATCACATTGACTCAGTTGAGTCTGGCATGGATGCTTTCTCGTGATTGGATCACGTCACCTATTATCGGTGCATCCAAACCTGAACAGGTGACTGAGAATGCTGATGCAGGTGATATTAACCTTGATGCAGAGACAGTCAGAC
>JAEOUB010000052.1 GCA_016839545.1 Candidatus Kariarchaeota archaeon
CATTCATTACAACTTTGATATCTTCGAATTTCTTGTCAACAACCTTCAGCGCATTGATCACACCGGCAAGAGTAACTACGGCAGTCCCCCACTGATCGTCGTGAAATACAGGAATATCAAGCTCCTTATCGAGTCTACGCTCAATATAGAAACAATCAGGCTTTCTGATATCTTCCAAGTTAATACCGGCAAAATTCTGGGCAATTCCCTTTACAGTGTTGATAAACTCATCAGGATCATGGTTATTCAATATTAATGGGAAAGCATCCACATTGGCCAATGCCTTGAACAGGATGGATTTACCCTCCATTACAGGATATCCAGCCATTCCAATATCACCCAGACCGAGGATCCGAGTACCATTGGAAATAACTGCAATAGTATTACCTATGTTGGTGTAGTCTGTCAGAGTAGCAGGATTTTTCTGGATTGCCCTACAAGCTACTGCCACACCAGGTGAATATGCAAGAGTCAGATCTGTTTGGTTGGTAACCGGAGTCTTCGAAATAATCTCTATCTTCCCATGACCTGGAAAATTATCATGATGGTAGTCGAGTACATCCTGATCCGTATAAGTTACGTCAGGTCCTCCTCTTGGCTCATTTGAAGGATCGCTCATAGTACAGACCGCCTTAATCGTTTGAAGCTATAAAACTTACATTGATGTACAATAATTTGCTCTGATATGGTCAAGAACTAGATAACTTTCCCCGATTTTGGAACATATGCTTCAATTACCGCCAATATGAACTCATTAGCGTAAACCTCCATTAAACAGAAGGAGAAAGGTAATTTCTAACCTTCGGAGACAAATATTGCGTGTAGTAGCCGCTATCCGCAATATCTGACCATGAAAAAATCAGCAGTAAAATCGGCTGAATTGTAATGTATTGTTATCCTTGACCTAAATATTTTAACTAAAGAATTGAGAAGGTTACACGAGTGGCCTCAAAAAACGTAATCTCAATGCAACGGTGGATAGCCATTATTGCTTTTTTAGCCTATGACTTCATTCAGATATACATTGTAGGTCACCTCATTGTGGAACCCAATGCGAATTATATTATACGCTATCAAGTCCGGTGGAGTCCTGAATTCCAATTGGACACCCTTACTCTTCTAGGGTTGTTATTGATCCCGTTTGTAATTTCATACATCATGGCACTCAATTCCGTGGGAGGAGACATGGTTCAGATAATTGGTCCCGACTCTCTTATGAAAAGAATGCAGATGGAATTCCACCGAGGTAATCCTGAGGCCCGTGATTTCACAGAGGATGAAGTTGATCATTTTCTCCTGGAATTATCTACAGGAGAACCCCAAGGGACTTTTGAGAATCTGAAAATGCTTTTCCACCTTGGAATTATCACTCAGACCCTCATTAATCAGACTGGAATAAAATCCATCAAGAGAGTATTTGTCTCAGATGATCTGACACCTAATGCCTTTACTCTTAGAGTCTTGCCTATCCCATTTCTGGGGCAAGATTGGATCATAATTAATCGGAATGTAGTAGATATTCTTGACGACCAGGAGATTAAATCGGTAATTGCACATGAAATTGGCCACGCGGCAAGAAGAGATAGCTGGCTGAATGCTATGCTCTATTCACCCAGATTGGTCATTATCTTCGGTTGGAGTATTATCCTTGCTGCGATGGCGAATGTCATTTTGAATGAGCCATTCACACTGGACTCAATGCTGCGATTTGCCACACTTCTTGGTTTCATAGGTGTTATCCGCTACCTGATGAATGCAGGTCAAGGGGTAATCAACTATGCCTATAGAAGAACAGAACTTCTTGCTGATTACTATGCAGCCAAAATTATCGGGCTTGAGGACCTTATCAATGCCCTGATCAAGATAGGATCACGGGGTGAAGTGATCAATTCAATCAGTCGAGAATTGAAACGACTAGAGAAAATGAGTGGAGAGGTCCCCATTGAACAGATGGCAGTACAGATTATGAATTACCTTGATCCCAGTGAAACAGATGCTGCAGTTGCAAAGGAATATGCAGTTGAATTCTATGTACGTTCTAAATTGAATCAAATATTCAGAGGATTTCAGATCTCAATTTCTGACAGTGAATTCAACAATTACGTACAACAGGCAAAAGCAAACATGCTGAAGTCACAGGTATCTGCCACTCCCTTGATCTCAGAATCAGAAGAACAAGTGAAAGACTGGAAATCTGTCGATATTGACCAGAACAAAAAACTTGACATCGAAGAGATAAAGGATCTGGTATTACAACTGCGGAAAAACGATAGTTCAATATTTCAGTCCGAACTCCTCGAGCGGACTGGACAACTTCCGCAGGTCAAGACACATCCCCAGGTAAGTCAGAGAATATTCTTCTTGCATGATAATTTGATGGATTGATATGATACGCATTTGCTCCCACCGCGGTAATCTGGACAGTTCTTCACATAGAGAAAACTCACTCGCTGCCTACAGAGAGGTGATTGCCAATGGCATTGATATGATTGAGCTTGATGTACATCAGACTTCAGATGGTGTATGGATCGTGAATCATGATCGACATATCGAAGGATTGGAAATTAAAACACAAAGGCTCGATGCACTTTCTTCTGAAATTGGAGATCAAAATCTAACCCTACTTGCAGATGTCCTAGAAGATGTGAATGTACATCTGAATATTGAATGCAAGCCTAAAAAGGCAGAAGATGGGCGATCCTTGGGTATGTTCCTTACAGACTATAACCGAGATGATTACAATATCTCCTCGTTCTCAGCAAAAACACTCAAAGGTTTTCATCCGATCTTACCAGCAATTGATCTCTCATATTTGGGGATCATGCTTCCACGAATAAAGTGGGCTTGGTTGCATAGGAGTTTGCAATTGTTTTCTATCAATCCATTCTATGTCGCCCTGAAGAAGGGGAATGTGGAGAAAGCACATCAAAAAGGAATTGAGGTGCATGTCTGGACTCCAAATAAGGAAGAAGATATCCGTAAAGTGATTAATCTAGGGGTTGACGTTATTATCACAGATTATCCCGTACGTGCCACAAAGGTGAGAGATCAAATTATGAAAAGTTCCCAATAGAAGTTTAAAACGCACATACTGTTAAAAATCACCTAGCTGCGTAATGTTAGTATGGCAAGTGTCCGGTCTAAAATTCTTGCAATTATTGTCATAGTATTACTCAGTGCGGTTCTGGGGATATATACTGGGATAAAAAACAGTTCAGATTATCAGATCACTGAAATCAGCTTTGACGAGATATCGGCAGATGTGAAAGTGTACAGAGATGAATGGGGAGTACCTACAATCATAGCTGAGAATGAGTTTGATCTTTTCTTCGCTCAGGGTTATGAGGTGGCAAGGGACCGATTGTGGCAACTCGAATTTTTCAGAAGTGTGTCTAATGGTGAACTTACAGAGCTCTTAGGAGATGGTTTGGTAAATTCTGACAAGTACCTCAAAACACTGGCTATGAAAGAGACCGCTATTGCGACAACTGAACGCTTAGATCAGTCATATCTTGACCTTCTGGAGGCTTTTGTCCTAGGTATCAACAAGTACATTGAGCTCCATTCAAACAATCTCCCACTCGAATTTGCACTCTTGGGTGCTCAGCCAAAGAACTGGGAGGTATCAGATGTTGTAGCCATGCAAGGTGTTCTCTCTAGAACACTCTCATTTGGTGCGCTCAGTGATGAACTATTCAGAAATCGGATGCTGGAACGATTTGGAGCTGCAGACTCCCTTGAGCTCTACCCACTTCAAAGTCAGGAAGCTGAAGACTATTTCCTTAGTCTTTCACAAAGTGATGCAGCTCCGATTGATACAATGAATGCAGAAATCGCCCATCTTATGATGTTCAGCAAGACAGATGCACTTGATGGATCAAACAACTGGGTTGTCGGCCCCGAACGTTCTGAAACAGGAAATCCTATAATGGCAAATGATCCTCACTTATCACTACAGACCGGTAGTATCTGGTGGCAAGTTCATCTGTATTCGCCCACATTCCACGTTGAGGGATATTCAATCCCAGGGACGCCCGGTGTCATTCTCGGACATAATGATCATGTCACATGGGGGGTGACTAACACCGGACTTGATGCTGTAGACATCTTCTACTTCAAGAAAAGTGATGATGGTTCTCAGTACTGGTTAGATAACGAATGGAAAGATTTTACCAGTATTGATCACGAATTCAACTTCAGTAACGGAACCTCAGTGGCCTATTCTATACCTCAAACTGAATATGGACCTGTCCTTGACCCTGAAATATTCGATATCCCTGAGGAAAGCGAATATGCTTGGGTGATGCGATGGACGTATCAAGAGGGCTACGATCGTGATCTCATAATCAAATCGGTATTTGATTATAATCGAGCCACCAACATGGATGAATTTCTGGCGGCATTGGAATATTTCGCAGTGCCGGGCCAGAATTTTGTATTTGCAACTACGGAAGGCGATTATGGATACCAGTTCACAGGAATTATACCCATCAGAACCACTCCAGGAAGTGG
>JAEOUB010000478.1 GCA_016839545.1 Candidatus Kariarchaeota archaeon
GATTGGTTGCGGATTCTGAGGCCGTATCCAATATTCTGCTTGACCGTCATATGAGGCCAAAGGGCGTAATTCTGAAAGATCATACCCATATCTCTTTTCTGTGGTGGCAGATAGGTAATGTCATCGCTTTCTAGCAGGACTTTCCCATCAGAGGGGTGGATGAAACCTGCTATAGACCGCAGAATAGATGTTTTACCACATCCTGATGGACCTAAGAGGGTGACAATCTCACCATCACCAATTTTCACATCCACACCTTTGACAGCATGGAAATCTCCGTAGTGTATGTTTAGATTTTGGAGTTCTAAGTTAGCCATTTCATTACCTCCTAGATTCCGGTTATAGCTTCAGCCCTGTTCTTCAGCAGAAGATTTGTCATCAGGAGGCTGAACGCCTGAAGTGCCATGAGCAACATACCCATGGCTGCAAGAGCTGCAATTTCACCGGCAGCATCTTCCATTGCCCAGGTCACAGTACCATGTGTCTGGGTATTGACAAGGATCAGAGTAGTTGAAACCTCGCTCATGTTGTACACCAATGAAATCAAAGCACCGGCGATAATATTTAGCGCAATAAGTGGAATGACAATTCCTCCAATTGTTCTCTGTTTACTCGCACCCATATTGGCTGCAGCTTCCTCCAGTACGACATCTGTCTGCTGAAGACCTGCATAGACTGAACGCACAGTGAAGGGGAATTTTCTGACCGTATAACTGATAATCAGAATTGTGGGAGCATAGATCAAAGGATTGAGGGTGAATGTGAAGAGTCCCAGGTTTATTTCTCCCGTACCACCAAACATCTGCAGGTAGCCGATACCAAGCACCACACCAGGGATAGCGATAGGAATGGTTATCATGGTATCAAATGCACTCTTTCCGGGGAACTCCTTTCTATTGGCGACATATCCGGCAAAAGTTGCGAGAACAACAATTACCAATGTCGAGATACCCGCAAAGACCAGAGTATTCCGGATGAATGAACCAAAACCGTTGGCAAAGTCAAAGAGTAGCGCATAATTCTCTCCTGTAAAGACTAAAGGCCAGACCTGTGGTTCTGTTAATGAGGCTATCAATATTCCAAAGTGAGGAATGAGTGATAATCCAAGAAGTGTGGCGAAATAGAAATAGATCAGAGCAATTCCCCTCCTTCCTGGTTTGGCCGTCCTGAAGGTTCCAGCCCTTCCTTTGCTAATCATTGAGTACTGTCTCAAGGACACATACTTACGTATCATCATGAATCCTATGATTGACATGATCAGTAAAAACGCAGAAAGAATTGACAATTCTGCCGGAATCGTACCTGACTCACTGAGAGAACTACGTACAGAGGTAAGAATGTAATAGGTGATGGTTTTCTTTGCAACCGTGTCACCGAAACCTGCGAAAATTGCTGGTGTACCTAGATCCTCCATGGCCAAAATTAGAACCAATATGGTACCTGAAGCAATACCAGGGAGAGCTAGGGGCAGTGTTACATTCCTCATGATTCGTAAACGGTTTGCACCCATATTTTCAGCTGCTTCCTCAAGAGAGGGATCAGCATTCATCAAGGATGAGTACACATTAAGGTAGATCAATGTGAAATAGTGTGCTGTCTGGACAAATACCAGTGCAAACATACCCTGCAGCACTATCTTAATACCCAAGAACTCAGCAAGGAAGTAATTATTGATTATACCATTCTCTCCCATCAGTGCCATATAGCCAACTCCTGAGACAAATGGAGGAAGAACCAAAGGGATGAGAAGAAATCCACCCAAGAGTGCCTTTCCAGGGAGCTCAACACGAGCCATGATTAAAGCAGTAAAGATACCAATCAACAAAGACAGAAGTGTCGTCAGAAGGCCGATTGCGATAGTATTAAGGAAAGTACCGTAATCAGGACCCTTGATCAGATAGGTAGTGTAATTCTCATTTGAGGCATCAATCCTGATGAAATACGGATCATTCACCCTGCCAGGATCCCACAGCGTTGTTCGGTTAAACATCGCTTGGTATGCTTCTATGGGAAACTTACCATCCTGCCACAATGCAGCAATAACCACATTGACAAGTGGCACGATGAGAAAATACCCAAAGAATGCTGTGATAACAAAGATAATGGTCCATGAAACAGGATCATCTCGTACATTACGCCAGGCAGATATCAGTAGGTCTACAATAGGATTGTTCCCTTCACTCCCGGAAGGGATGATAGTTGCAGTCGCCATAGTGTCACCCGAGTTGGGTTATTGTCTGTTTCCTCGTTTTCTGTGTCTAAATAGCAAGTGAGGACCAATCATTCCAACTACGATCCAAATTGCCATAACTGGGACATCAGTAATACTGCTATCAACAGAGCTGACAGTGGCTTCTGAAGTAATCGTGACCTGAGAAGTTGTAGTGAATGTGGTTCCATTGGTTGTAACGATATCGGTAGTCTCAGAAGTAATTATCGGCGTCCAGTCTGCGGTAACTTCGCTATCGGCAGTCGCGTACTTTTCAATTGCCCAATCTTCCCAATCTCCCATAATATTCTGGCGGAAAGTCACGTCACCGATATTCAAATTAACAGTCTGAGCTTCTTCAAGTGTAATTGCAGGCTCGCCAAAGATATCAACCAATTGTTCAAGTCTTTGATAGCCGTATTCTCCATAACCACCACCATTGTAGGTCGTGGCTATGTTAGCCCAAGTGTCTCGTAGTGAGGTATGAACGTTGGTTATGGTAGCCTGGAAATGGAACCGCATGGCTTCCTCAAGGCTGAGAGCAAGATCCTCATCAAATGTGATACCCTCATTTGCAAGTGTCTGATCATAGATCGCCTGAATTGTATCAATTTGGGGATCAGTGATGTGAACATCGGAAGCGACCAGAGTTTTGGCAGTGGCAAAAGCATCCTCACGTATCGGTAATCGGTTTATTCGGTCATCCATCATGATTGCCTGACCCTCAGCAGAGAGCACATATTTCATGAAGGCACGAGCCGCATCTAGGTTGTTTGCATTTGCAGAAATGGCTATGGGATCACCGTTCACGATAGAGGAATTCTCAGGAATAACATATTGAGTATCAGGATTGACACCCATGGCAATTACACCGTAGAAATCGATAGTCATAGCAACTGCAACGTCACCACGCTCTACTGCTGCACGGGTTTCAACTGATCCTCCAAAGATGTTGGAGTTACCAGCCATAGAATAGATAATCTCCCAGCCTCTTTCCCAGCCAAATTTCTGGAGAATAATCTGGTAGATACGGGTATTAGAAGTGGTCAGAGGGGCATCACCCATGGCAATATTGACTTGACTGGCACTGGTGTAGAACTCAGGTGAAGCCAAATCTTCCCATGAGGTAGGGAATGGTAGACCACGGCTTTCGAGTGTCTTGTTGTTTACTGTGAAGCCGAAGGATGAAATTGCAGAAGCAGTCCATTTGAGACCATTGCTATCATCATATTTCTTCATTGATGCTCCAGCAAGTGTATCAGATACATTTGCTGCAATCCATGCGAGAAGATCAGCATCGTCAATTGTTCTCAGATAGCCGTCAGCTGCAAGGTTGTTAAAGAGAGTCGGTCCTCCACCCCAAGCAACATCGGTCCCAATGCTTGGATTTGTCATTGCAGTGACAAATGCCTGGTAAGTAGTAGGAGCAAAGAACTCAATCTCATCAGCAGATGTGATACCCACAGATGCTCCCAACTCAGAGTTTGCAAAATAGGTTGCATATTTCTGGTAGAGAGTACTGTCATGACGGGTTGAAATAACTAATTTCACAGCATCTGAGCGGATACTATCTTCCCCTAATTCCGGTGTTGACTGATTCTCTGCACCGACTGTCAAAGACATGACAA
>JAEOUB010000479.1 GCA_016839545.1 Candidatus Kariarchaeota archaeon
CTGATAATTTTTCAAGACTCAGCCCAGTGAATATACCATAAGTCAACCCGAGGATAGCTCCAATCAGACCCCAGGGAAGGATAGCCGCATACTCAACCTGCCTCACATCTAGCAATTCAAAGTACAGGTTAACTTGAGTGGAGAGCAAAATCACGAGAGCAAATCCCACGACGACAGCAGCGAGGTTACTCAGCAACCATCCTGCAACAGGTTTGTCATGCTGTGACAGAACCCGTGTCTGACCCACTAACATCAACACTATAGTTGTGGGTACTGCAATAGTGTGGCCTATTGCCAAACCAATCCCGAGGCGGACAACCAGATTGATGGTAAAGAATGAGAGAGCCAGCCCGATGGCAAAGTAGATTGCAGTCTGCCTGATCCATTGCCTTTTGAACTCCATGACCTCATCGAGTAAAAACCACAATGCCACAAAGAGAAGTGCACCCACCAGAATGACAGCGACCACATCTCCCACCAGGGGAATGGCAAACCCGGCAACCAGCCCAGCAGCAAATCCCAGTCCCCACAGGACAGTATTGCTAATTGTATACTTCAGGAGAAAGCCTGACATAGTATTCATCTGGCTCTCCCATATTGAAACTCTCCCATCTGTGTTAATTCATGGTATAGTGTTCATCAAAAAGAATTATAACTGCCATAGAGCATAGAAAGTATGGTTTTCAAGAGGTTACGGGGAAGCCTCAGCTCTGAGGAAATTGGAAAGGAAATCCTCGATTCAAACCCAACTATTTCACTGGTCCTGCGCATCCTGGAGAATCACCTGGGTGATCTGGCCAACGATATTTTCATCAAAAGCAGTGCAGAAAGTGGTGTTGCTCCTTCAAAGATCAACAAGGATACAATCGTCAGGTTCTCAGAAGCAGTGGAGAAACATGCATCAGAACTTCTCGGTGATGTGCCAGCCAAATACCTGAAAGTCAATCTGCAAAAATCAGTCTAGGTCGAGTAATTCATAAACAGGAAGCCTTCCTGCTGTAACAGTAGAAAGAGGTAGATCAGGTCTGATATCTCATGGGGATAGACTCCACTGAATTGGAGCAGGGTGGTTTCAGGGAATAACTTGAGATACTCCAGGAGTGTGGTCATATCCGAGACGGTATCATGACCCAGGAGATCTCTCTTCTTTTCCAATTCGATAACGTACCTGTCAGGCATCATTGAGAAGGAGATCTTATGTGAGGATAGTATAGTACGCAGGATGGTCTTATGAAAATTGGCACTTGGGATTTTGTCCAGCTTGCGAATATAGCGTAATGTATCAATGAACAGCCCGATCTTCGTCGGTGGAAGCAACTCCAACGTGTCAACCAGGTTCTGCAGCCAGTTGGGCAGGTACTTGCTGACCTCAACCGAGGGAAACAGGCTCAGCTCAATGGAGCCCTTGGCTGAGGTGATAGAAAGCACAGTTTCCTCCACGTCAGGTTTGACATCACCAACCAGCAGGAAGATATCCAGTCCCTTGTCTCGGATACTCAGTCGAAAACCACCTGCACCCACGGAATCAGTTACCCGTATACGTTTCATACCATCTTCTGAGACTTTCGGCATCGGAAGACCAAGTCCTGAAGTTGCCTGTTTTTTCTCACTAGGCAGCTTGAGAGGATCAAATGACCTGACATCGTAGTTGTGATCAACATGCAGGTTATTGATGCCCAGCATGCCATCCTGACACCGGTGGATGTCGGAAAACAGTGAGAGGCCATTATCATGACCTGTGTCAAATAATCTGGTGACGGAATTGAATCGTATAATTCTTGGAGATCTGCACAGTTCACAGGTGTATCTCGCTTCTGCCCCAGACATAGATCACCCTCAACTCACGAATTAAAAAACTTTGAGCGAACCATTTAGCATTCGATGGAACTATTCGGGCAGAACTGACAATCTATTCACATCTGACTCTGTTACTCGATCTCAGGATTTAGATAACTGATCCAGATCGAATTCTTGTGGGAACAGCCTACTCTCAACCGATAATCAGGAGTAATTAATTTTCTCATGAATTGAGAATAATCCCCACACCCTATAGCACCCTTCTTAACGTCTTCAAGTGATTTCAGGATATGGAAATGGAGAGTATGGTTTCAAGTTCTGGTAACGAACAGGGCACATATTTCTCCCAGATTTTTACGCTGATACTTTCTGTGGCCATCGTTATGACAGGATTCGGCATCATTTTCCCTATCTTTCCGCAACTTCTAGAGATTGTAGGCGGAGGAGACGAACATGATCTTGGTATCATGGCTGCCTTCTTTGGTTTGGCCTACCTAATTGCCTCACCGATTTTTGGCAATGTAGCTGATAAGTACGGTAAAAAACGAGTGATCCTTATTGGTCTCCTCGGTTTCTCAACCTCTAATCTGGTGTATGTCTATGCCTCAGAACTCTGGCAATTCTATCTTGCACGGGCAATTGAGGGAGCATTCTCCTCAGCCATTCTTCCACCAGCTATTGCACTCACCACTCAACTGACACCCAAAAAGGTCAGAGCACGCTATATTGGCTATGTGGTATCAGGCAATACAATCGGTCTGATCATCGGTCCACTGCTCGGTGGTGTCCTCTATGACGGGATTATTGTCAATGGTACCACTCTGGTTGTGGGTTCACTCTATCTCCCCTTCTGGGTATCATTTGCTGTGGGACTCTTTGCCTTTACTTTTGGAGTCGTATTCCTCCCCTCAGCTCGGTCTATGGATCCGGGACTGTACCCATCAAAGACTGCTGACACTGAACACCAGCGAATCCAAAAGATATTGGAATTCAGAGTGACAACACCCAAAGCACCTAGAACTCTAGTAGTTGAAGAACCACAGGCTCCCAGTGGTTCTATCATGTCTCGACTGCTCAACAGGCAACTGGATTCATTACCCAAGCCACTTGCTATGTTCTTTATCTTTGCACTTGCCGATACTCTGACTGTTCTTCCCTGGCTAATTGTCTCTCCCGGCTTTATCTTCTATTTTTATGGTACACTTGAGTTGACAGCTAGTGATTTTGGCTATTTTGTCGCAGCCTATGGACTGTTTGCAGCATCAGGGCAGGCACTCCTGGGAAACATTTCAGACAGAGTAGGTAGAAAACCTGTGATCCTGGTGGGACAGATCTTCTCCATCTTCTTCTATTTGACCATGCCACTGGGCAGGTTGGTCTGGCAATTCATGTTAATCGCCAGTCTAGCTGGAATTGCATCCGGGTTGCGAGATCCGGCGATGAAGGCATTACTGTCGGATGTGACTGATGAGAAGACACGTGCCACTGCATTTGGCATTGAATCAGGGCTGATCAGTGTTAGTC
>JAEOUB010000480.1 GCA_016839545.1 Candidatus Kariarchaeota archaeon
CTATGCTTGAAGAGATAGGAATGAATGATATTCTCGATCTCTTCTCTGATATCCCTGAAGATCTCATTCTTGACAGTCCATTACCCATTCCAGGTCCGTTTTCAGAACAGAACCTTACCCGACTCTTTGCGTCAATAGCAGCCAAGAGCCTCGACACCTCCAAGGTGACATCCTTCCTTGGTGGTGGTATCCGACAGATGTACATCCCGGCCGCAATTGAAGAATTGATGCGTCGAGGTGAACTCTACACAAGTTATACGCCATATCAGCCCGAAATCAGCCAAGGGTTGTTGCAGATACTCTACGAGTACCAATCCATGCTGGCCGAAATCCTGGCAATGGATGTCGTCAATGCATCCATGTATGATTGGGCAAGTGCTCTAGGTGAGGTAGTCCTGGTAATGGCACGGATCACTCGCAAGCAGAAGGTTATCCTTGCGGGTCCAATAGGTCCAAACCGACTAGACGTTGCCCGCGCCTATGTAGAGGCTTCAGGTCATGAACTAATTCTCATGCCAGGGGATGGCAATGTTCCCATGGCAGAGCTCATTGATATATTCAAAGCAGAGGGTTCCAAGGATAAGAAAGAACGTGAATATGCTGGAGTCTACTTCGAGGTTCCTACCTATTTCGGTACATTGCCTGATTACCCGCAGCAGCTGGTTGAGGCAGTACATGAGGTGGGAGGTCTGGTTGCTGTGGGAGTGGATCCCATATCTCTTGGAGTGATTGCACCCCCGGGAGATTATGATGCTGATTTTGTGATTGGAGAGGGACAACTGTTGGGAAATGCACCAAGCAGTGGTGGACCACTTCTCGGGATCATGGCCACCAAGTTCGACCGAAAATGGATACGACAGATCCCAGGCAGGTTGATTGGTGCAACCACTGAATTGAATTCTGAGTTACCAGGCTATTGTATCACCCTACAGACGAGAGAACAGCATATCCGGAGAGAGAAAGCTACCAGCAATATCTGTACCAATGAATCGATCACTGCTGTGAATGCGGCCATCTATATGGCAGCCCTGGGTAAGCATGGTCTTGTTGAACTTTCACAATCACTAACTGATAGGGCTCACTATCTTGCAGCTGAGCTAAACACCATACAAGGAGTGACTGCTCCTCTCTATGGACCAATCTACTCTGAATTTGTTATCAGGTTTGAGGGTGTTGACCACCAAGCCCTGGAAGACAAATGTATCTCCGCTGGGTTTGTTCCCGGTGTGAAAGTAGATGGAGAGGGTTGCTTGCGACTCCTTGCAGTTACAGATTTACATTCCAAAGATGATCTGGATGGTTTTGTCCAGACCATAAAGGAGGTCATGTCATAATGGTTGCCCAAAAGAGACAGCAGGCCCGATGGAATGAGAAGCTGATCACCCAGAAGGGAGGACCTGGACGCAGAGCATTCATTCCTCAGCAAATAGAAGTACCCCGAGCTGAGGTTGTCAGTGCATGGAAAAGGCAGAAAGCTGCAGTGCTTCCTGAAGTTTCTGAGTTGGAACTAGTCCGTCATATTGTCCGCCTCTCACAGATGAATCATGGAGTTGACGTGGGACCGTATCCATTAGGTAGCTGTACCATGAAATATAATCCCAAGGTCAACGAGCGGATAGCTAGGTTTGATGCCTTTGGTATGATGCATCCTGATGCTCCAGACATAGTACAGCAGGGTAACATTGAAGTTCTCTACAGACTTCAAGAGGTACTCAAAGGCATTACCGGTTTCGGTGGTGTTACTGTGCAACCTGCTGCAGGTGCCCAGGGAGAGTATGTCGGCATGCTCATTACCAAAGCATATCATGAATCCAGAGGGGAAACAAAGAGAAACAAAGTTCTTGTCCCTGATACCGCCCATGGTACTAATCCAGCCAGTGCTGCGATGGCAGGATATAAGGTGGTTGAATTACCATCTACTGAAAATGGCTATGTTGATCTTGAAGCTCTAGAAGCTGCTCTTGATGACACCGTTGCCGCATTCATGATCACCAACCCCAATACACTGGGAATTTTTGAGCCACATGTCAAGGAGATCTCCGAGAAGGTTCACAAATATGGCGCGCTAATGTATCTAGATGGGGCTAATTTCAACGGGGTGGTTGGAGTGGTCAAAAGTGTGGATATGGGATTCGATATCCAGCATTTCAATCTTCACAAAACATTCTCTGGCCCCCATGGAGGTGGTGGTCCCGGATGTGGTCCTGTTGGAGTTGTGGATCATCTGGTAGAGTTCTTACCCAAGCCTCTAGCAGCATATGATGCTGAGAATGACCGATACTATTTCGACTATGACTTGCCCAAATCAATCGGAAGAGTTCATGGCTACCATGGCAATTTTGGAATCGCCATACGAGCATTGGCTCATATCTACCGCAATGGTGGAGAAGGTCTTCGAAAGATGTGTGAGGCGGCTGTCCTCAATGCCAATTACCTCATGGAGAAAGTCAAGAAGATCAAAGGCTTCTCAGTACCTCTGGCAGAGGGAATTCCCCGCAAGCATGAATTTATTGCCTCACCCGTCCCTCTGATGCGTGAGACAGGGATCAACGCCGGAGATATTGCAAAGGCGATACTTGATTACGGAATACATTCACCCACAGTCTATTTCCCCATGATCGTGAAGGAGGCACTGTTGATAGAGCCCACAGAGGGAGAAACCAAGGATGATCTTGATGCAATTGTTGATGCACTCCGTGAAATTGCAGAGAAGGCATACGAAGATGCTGATATCATCCACAGCATGCCCAAACTCACGGCTAAAGGTCGTCTGAACGAGTATGATCTGGCAAAGAATCCCGTTCTCAGTCAACGTCAAAGTGGAGATTAGCGAACTCGTTTCATAATCTCTTCATGGTAGCCTACTACTACCGGGAGAAAACCACGTAATTTGTCATCAAGTTCAGGATCCCCAGTATCAACATAGAGTACTTCAGTTTCCCTTGCCTTATCCATGGTGGCAAATACCCTGATCTTAGCCCTAGCAATAAGGTTGGATGACAGCTGCCGGTTACCACGACCGAAGATGTGACCCTGATTGCCGATAGGTGTGACCCATATCTCATCAATCTCAGTGCTATCGAGCTGTTCCTTGGTGGCATCAAGCAGTTTGATGTCTCCGTTCTGAATAATATCAACCCCAAGAAGTGACAGATCCAATCCGAGACAGCTAAAGATAGACTGCATGGTGCTTCCCGGTCCAACGGCAAGAGTTTGTAATAGCCATCCCTCTTCCTGAATTCGTTCGGCTATTAGCTCAAATGTGGCTGAATCAGGAGCTGTCCAGCTGATCTTTCCAGCCTGTATCATCGATGAAACAGGAATGGAAGCACTTGTTATCAGTTTGACTTCCACCTCACCCCTCCTGTAGGCATCTTCATCTAGATCCAACAGGTCAACTTGGGTGGTATCACCTTCCCAATTCTTCAGAAAAGAACCTAGATCTTCGGGACGGTGTACAAAAACAGGAGAGTAGATCTTGACACCCGCGGGAATGCCCAAAATAGGCACTGCGCTAGAGTTGGCCACATCAGCCGCAGTACCATCTCCTCCTGCAAATAATATCAGATCCAAACTCAGATCATTCATCGCTTTGACTGCAATCTTTGTATCATTCGCATGGCTACGAGCTGGCATTGAGCTGACAACAGTTGCCTCCAGATCAAGATTGTAGTCCGCACCAAGAAACCACTTGATCCCCACATGACTCGGAAGGCTAGCAAGTGCCCGTTTGACAATATTCCAGACTGGTTGTTCTCCACCGGTTTCTACAACATCCCATGCTGCCTCGACATCATCTGTACCTTTCCAGGCAAGAGATGCACCCACACCAGCAATGGGATTGATAATTAGACCTATTTTCAGTTCAGTCATGAGAATACATCAATCAATGCCTGTCCAACCACTTCTCGTTCCTCGACAGTGAGGCTTGGTACAACAGGAACCTCGAAATGATTGATACCGATAGCCTCAGCGATCGGAAGTTGAATCTGATTGTAGTCAGGATAGTTCACAAATTGAGACCATCTCCAGTTGGAGAGATCTTTGAAACTTTCCTGCTGGTAGCTCAAGGTTGCATAAATGGGACGAGCCAGTACTCGAAATTCTTTCAGCTTTGCTACTGCTTCTGCTGGAGTGAGAGAGCTCTGACGGGTATCAATACCAAATATGTAGTTGCCGTGAGTAAAACCACTGGGAACATGCTGGTAGTCAATTCCCTCTATTTCATCCACAATTTTGCGATAATACTCGGCATTTGCAGCTCGTGCTTTGACCAAATCCTCAATCTTATCCATCTGTACATCTGCAATTGCACCTGATACATCTGCTAGTCTGAAATTATAGCCAACCCGTACATGTTTGTAACCACCTTTCAGTGTCCGACCATGATTTTTCAAGGAGACGAGTGTCTCAGCAAGCTCATCATTATTTGTTGTGACCACTCCTCCCTCTCCTGCCACCAGGTTTTTGGTAACATAGAGTGAGAAGGTGGCAACATCTCCAAAACCTCCAACATGCTGACCATCAATCCGTGCACCATGTGCCTGAGCTGCGTCCTCTATCACAAACAGATCTCGATCTTCGGCAATATCGTTGATTGCCTTCATATCTGCAGCCAGACCAAAAATGTGAACTGGCATGATTGCTTTGGTTCTCTCAGTAATGGCCTCCTCAATCTTCTCTGGATCCAGATTCCAGGTATTGGTATCCACATCAATAAATTTGGGAACAGCTCCTGTAAACAGGATGGAATTGCTGGTAGCTATAAACGTGAATGGTGTGGTGATCACCTCATCACCGGGTTTCAATGGAGATGCCTCCATGGCAAGATGGAGAGCTGTGGTTCCATTATTACATGCGATGGCATGTTTGACCTGAGCATACTTGGCGAATTTTGCTTCAAATGATCGGGTGTATTTACCTTCCACTAGATTCTTGGAAGTTACCACTTCCCATACAGCCTCTGCCTCTTTCTGGCCAACCTCGGGATCGACAAAAGGGATCATCCTGTCATCCATAGGTGAGACAGAGCATCCGGGTTTTAATCACATTCGAAATGGGTGTCAGTAATTTGATTCATCCCTCAAGTAGTGGTGTGGAATTGTCCAGCCTACCTGTCTGCGGTAATAATCTTGAAGAACAGAGATGAAAAAGGGAGACAGATGACAAAAAGAACAGTTCTCTACAAGGCACATGTTTCCTATGGGGCTGATTTTACAGATTTCGGTGGCTACGAGATGCCAGTACGCTATAAAGATTCAAATATCCGTGATGAACACCTTGCAGTTCGAGAAGGGGCTGGTATGTTTGATGTCTCTCACATGGGTCGCTACTGGGTCTACGGGGCTGATGCCAAGGAATACCTCGACATGCTGGTACCACGAGATGTTATGAGTCTGACCGATGGCAGAGCCGGATACAGTTTCATGCTTAATGAAAAGGGAGGATTCAGAGACGATGTGATTATCTCACAACTCAAAGAGGAAGAGTACCTGGTGGTCTGCAATGCCGGAAACCGTGACAAGATCTGGGCTTGGATGAGTGATCTCCTTGCACAGTGGAAAGAGAAGGGAAAACAGTTGGAAATGGTTGATAAGAGTGACATATCCTGTATGCTTGCTGTACAGGGTCCAAAAGCCATGGGTATCATTGCAGACATTGCAGGGAGTGAGGTGCCAGATAAACGATTCAGACTTGCTTGGGTGACAATTAATGGAGTTGATGTTCTGATTTCCACCACTGGATACACGGGTGAGAATGGTGCTGAGCTGATCATTGTGGCTGATGAGAGCACAATCGAGGGGAAAAGTATTGATCTCTGGGATGCCATGCTCGCAAAGGGTGTCAAACCCTGTGCACTCGGTGCTCGTGATACCCTGCGACTTGAGGCAGGATACTGTCTCTACGGCAATGATATTGATGAAGAGACTCACCTGCTTGAATCAGGTTTGGATTTCAGACCATTCGCGGTAATTGATAAGGAAAGGGGATATATCGGCCAGGAAGCTGTTCTTGCCAAGGAAGACGTGACCCGAGTCCGGGTTGGATTCAGACTGCTAGTCAAGGGCATTCCCCGTCACGGAATGGAGATAGTTGTTGAAGGTCAGCCCGTTGGAGTTGTCACCAGTGGAACTCAGTCTCCAGTCACCAAGGAACCTATAGGAATGGCTTATGTTCCCTTTTCACACAAAGAACCCGGATCAAAGTTTCAGGTAGATATGCGAGGGAAGCTCAAGGACGCTGAAGTTATCTCATTTCCGACCTATGATCCCACAAAATATGGTGGTTCTCGGACTTCATAATTGTATAAACATAAATCTACAATTGGTATCGCAGTGGATTGTTAATATCCTCGTAAATTGGGATTTCACCACGCATATGATCCTTGAGAAACATGAGTGCAGCAGTCCTGATATCTGGATCACCACCTCTCAACACCCTGTTGTTGGCAACGGCGAAATCTTCGAGAAAATCATAGTTCACCGTGTTCAGACTATAATACTCACCAATGGCTCCAGGATTGATTTCCTCGTACTGCTCATAGAGTGAATAGGCTACCCCAATGGGATCTTTGAGCTTGGTAAGAGACATCAGACCAAGAAGATGGCGGTGTTTCTCTGGTAGTTTCATGGGGATCACACCGGGAGTATCATACATCATCAGCGAGTTGGAAACTTTGATTTTTTGCAGAGCTCTTGTATGACCCGCAATGGGAGCTGTGGATGCTGATTTTTTACCCTTCAGAGTGTTTATCAAACTGCTCTTACCAGTGTTGGGAAAGCCAACTATTGCTACCGTAGCTGATTTCTTGGAAGTCTGTCTGAGTATCTCCTGTCGTATTCTAGAGGTTCCAAGACGCTTCTTAGCCGATACTCCTGCTGCCCGAAGGTTCTCATTCTTGGAGAACCAGTCTATCCACTGGTCAAGTAGGCTCTTGGGAATAAGATCAGACTTGTTGAGTGCTATGAGAAAACCAGTATCATCCATCTCTGCAATTTTCTTTTCCAGTTGATTGCTCCTGCAAATTGAAGGAAATCGGGCATCAACTACCTGTACCACAACATCGGCTTGATCAACCATGCGCCAAACCATGGCCCACATCTGTGACATAGTTACCATTTCAGAACCTCCATCATGAGAAGATCTCTCCTTTCAGGACATCAAGTAATTCAGTAGGACCTATACCTGCAAGTGATGTTGTGCCGTCATCATGCCATTCCTGATCATTGATACGTGCTACATTGTGGATTTTGCTGGCAACGGAGGGATTGAGATGCTGATAGTAAAATTCTGTGAGTCGATCTGAAAAGAGCGTCTCAAATGCCTCAATGAATCGGTTTTGAGTCAGGACTGTATCATCACTTCTTGTGAGTATCACTTCATATTCTGTGATCCACTCAACCGTCGATAGGTGATCCCGCATATCTGAAAGGGAGATAGGATCGGCTTTATCTGTCTTGGTCAGAGCAATGAGAATACGAGGGGGTGTCTTGGTGAAACGCTCAATGTATTCCTCAAAATCAGCCAATTGTGATTTCCACTGATCAAAAGGAAGGTCTGAACTGAGACATAGGATCATTCCAGAATATGCAAATATCTGGCTTAACATCAGTTCAAATGCCGATAGAATATTGGTGGGTAGATCTACCAACCCCACTGTATCAACAAGATCAATTGGATATCCTGTTACTTCCGATCTCTGCGTCTTCATGATCATGGTTGTGAATGCCTCTGCACCCGTCTCACGATCCGAACTGGTCAGAATATTGAACAGGGTGGATTTCCCGGCGGAGTAGTAGCCGACAATAGGGATCCTTGGAATTGTATCATCCTGTGTACTCGGTTCTTTTTTGTACTCCTTCAGTTTGGTTTCAATAGTACGCATTCTCGATCGTATGTCTGAGACAGCAACATTGGTTACCTGCTCGCCTCCTCCTCCAAAACCTTCTCTTTCACCTCGAACTGCCTGACCGAGTTGTGAGGTCACCTGAGGAAGAGTATACTTCAACTGTGCCAGCTGAATTTGAAGCTGGATATCAACAGAATTTGCCTTTTTCTCAAAAATTTCCAATACCAAACTTGGCTTGTCAATGGTCTCAATCTCGAGAATATCCTTGAGAGTACCAACCTGATGGGCACGGAGTGGCTGAGCGACGATGACTTTGTCGATTTCTTCCTCGGCGATCATCATCTTGAAGGTTTCCATTTTCATTTCTGGCAGGTAATTGCGTGGATGAGGAGGATCAAGTTGTACCTCGTAGTGGACAACAACTTTGTAACCTGCAGCCTCAGCTAGTTCAATAATCTCGCGTCGCTCGGTATCGACCCGATTTACCCGGTTATCAATGACTGCTGCCCTCATCCTGCAACCTACAATACGATTTCTGCTATATTAGGCAATGGATACAACAAATGGTTGATATTTGGAAGTGATGAATCAAAGATGTGAGTGTCACCAGCCAATCTGCTGTCATTGCCTTGAAGGCGATAGAGATGGGAGACCTCCGCAGTGATGTGGAGTCAACCCTGAGTGATCGGGGTTACCTGTGTCACCTGGAGAGCATGAGTGATAGCGAACTAATGATCAAGGTCAGTAAAGGTCAACGCAAGACATTGATGAAAATTGAAAGACTGAGACATAGACCTCTGGAAGTAGTTCTTGAAGTGGATTACAGCCAGGCTGATGTGAAACTCAATGTTAGTCGACCTCGTCAGAGTAATAATTCCTCCATGTTTTCCTACAGATGGATATGGCTACTGATAATTTTTGGAGGAGTATTTGTGACAATCCTTGGTAACATTTCACAGGCAATAGCTAATGGATTCCAACAGACAGGTTTTACTGACGGTCAGATAATCACTTTTCTTATCATCTTGGCCATTGTCGTACCTCTGAGTGTGATGTACGGGATACCAGCATTACAAAAACAACTGAATCAGGGCAAGAGTGAATTTGACAGACAGCTACTTGAGGTGGTTAAAACCAGAGTAGAACAATTACACTCTGAATTAACAGCAACTGAAGTGCTTCGTTGTTGGTCCTGTTTCAAAGAAATTGAATTTGAAGATAAGGTATGCCCCTTCTGCGGTGAGAATCAGAAATAACAGTATAGACTGGTATTGAATTACCATCAAATCAAACAATTCTGAGTATGTACTCAATGCAGTCCTCAATTATCTGAGTCCATGCCATTCCAATTTCATCACTATACTCAGGATCCATTTTCTCAACAGTCTCTACCATAGCCGCCTTCCAGTTCTCGTAATCCGATATTGTTAGATGCATATTCAAGTGTATCTCACGAATTCTACTGAGATCTGGAATATTTATTCCTGAGATAATGTACGTGTAGAACTGGAACATCGCAATATTTAGCATGCTGTACTGCTGCCTGAAATTGCTAGTCTGGAAGAGCAAGCCATACTTGGGATCACGGGGAATAAAACTCTCGTAGAAAACCTCATAAAACTGGTCATCCTGATCTAAAGAACGCTGTATACGTGTGTAACTCTCCATAAACAACTGTTCCACGGTTTTTTCCACAATTGCCAATATTACTTCATTATTTATAGTATTTTTTACAATCGAAATGAAAATCAGAAGATTTCCAAAACTATGTCTATCTCTTGTGGGTAATTCACATTCAGTTTGGAAGCGCGCTACAAATACCATTAAAAATCAGTGCAGGATAGGTTGGTATAGATATTTGCAATGGATTTCCGTTGCAGATAATTCTCATATGGCGTGATACCCAAGCCTGGCCCAAGGGGCAAGCCTGGAAAGGATCACTTGCAATCCACTGGATAGCTTGTGTGCTTCCTGCACTCGAGGGTTCAAATCCCTCTCACGCCACCATTACCTCCGTGCTTTCAGTCTACACTCTATAATATGAAAATCTGAACCAGTATCCACCCCGTCACATTCACAATGATTTTAATAATTCGTGGCTATTGAGATTCGGATGATAGATCCTATCGGACCTGTAAACTTTAGGGAGGGGACAGAAGAGGACCGAGAAGGGATTGCGGCCTTTGCACTTGCTCTTGCAGAAGACCCCATTTCTAGTCGTGATAAGTGGCTACAGCTGATGAATAATGATATGATCTATCCACTTCTTGCAATTCATAAGCAGAACATAGTCGGAAAGATCCAAGCCCGTATACTAGATAATGTGGGTTGGTTGGAGAAGGCTCGGGTCCGTCTCGATTTCAGAAAGATGGGAATTGCAAATTCTCTGGTAGAGAAAGCAATGGATTGGCTCGTCGATCAGGGCGTATCAGAAATTAAAACTCTGGTAGATTCTGATAATGTTGCAGCTCGGAAGATAGCGGAAAGAAATGGGTTTACACCTCTTTTTCTAAGTATTAACCCCAACACTGAGACCTCAGAAGAAGATGCAAGTCCACAGAGTACGGAAGATTTAGCTCCCGTCCTTGATGAATCTCTCTATTCCCACTATTCTTCAATGACAAAATCCATTACGGGCAATATTATGATCAATGGACAATATACAGTTATGACTCAGTCACTTTTTGACCAGTTAATTGAATCGAGAAGGATCTATACTGATTATGATAAAACGCTACTCTTTATCCTGTCTAAACATCAATTACCCTCTGAAGTTCATGGATTCGTGATTACCAGGACAGCTGAGAATTACAGGCAGGCAGGTATGGCACTCCGCGGATTTGCTGCACGTGAATTGGCAACATTAGCCATTTGTCATGCTCCATCAACTAGAGAGGCTGTAGTTGGACTTGCCCAAGCAGGATTCGGATGGAACCAGCCACATTGTCTCATTATCTATCGCAAAACTGTTTCCAACAATCGGGAACCCTAAACGGGGGAAGTGGATTGAAACCAGGTATTTTCAGTAGACGGTATATTGACATTGAATCTATTCAACCATCGAAGGGTACTGATTTGGTGGATCCTGATTATTTGAGATCTCTTGATATTCTTGTTGACAATATCAACCAGGTACTTGATCCGAAAATGGGAGTGACTAGTTCACAGATACTTTCCGTGCTAGTGTTGAAAGAAATTATTACTAAATCAGTCCATGACAGGATAGCCAAATTCACAGAAAGTGAGAAGGAACAGGTCAAAGAGAAACTTGGAGAGTTTGGAGATGATATTGAGGGTTCTCTCACAGAACTGACTACATTATATTTTATAGAGCACAACCCTTCACTCTCTCAGTTGCAGAAAATTACAGTTTCCGATGAGATTGAAGAGAGATCTGGCATTACAGAACTCATCCAGAAGATCATTGCCACTGACAGTAATTTGCAAATAATAGGAGAAACCCAAGAAATGGGTCTTGAAATACAATTCACCAGTCTGATTGAACGATTATCAGATAAGGTAATTGAACCTCTTCTACTTTCAACTCTTGATTTGATACGTGAGCAGCACAAATTCCGTGGTGATGGACCTGGAGAGCTCGAACTTCCAGAGTATGCACCATACTACCCCGAGGAATTCACTCAGGATCAAGAATGGATGCCCGAAGTAGTACTTATGGCGAAGCATACCAGGGTATGGCTATCCCAACTGTCACGAAAATATGAAGCTAACATTAAGACACTAGATGCCATTCCATTACAGGAACTTGAGAAACTTGCAAATAGAGGATTCACCGGGTTATGGTTGATTGGACTATGGGAACGGTCTGAGGCTTCCAGACTACTCAAACATACAATGGGTAATACCGATGCTGCGGCAAGTGCATATGCTCTGTGGGACTATACGATCGCTGAGGATCTTGGAGGGCATGAGGCATATCTCAAGCTTACTGAAAAATGCCAGTCAGCCGGTCTGATGTTGGCAAGTGATATGGTACCGAACCACACTGGAATTGTGTCCAGGTGGTTATTGGAACATCCTGATTGGTTTATCCAAACCAGTGAGCCTCCTTTTCCAGGATATTCCTTTGAGGGGAGTAATATCTCCGGAAACTCCGAGATCGAAATCTACCTTGAGGATGGATACTACACTCACCGGGATGCAGCTGTGGTGTTCAAAATGGTTGATCACAGAGATAACCGTACTCGATATATCTACCATGGAAATGATGGGACTAGCATACCGTGGAATGATACAGCACAGCTAGATTTCCTTAACTCTGAGGTAAGAGAGGCCGTGATACAGCTGGTTCTGCATGTCGCGAGAATGTTTCCCATTATCAGGTTGGATGCAGCAATGGTTCTAACAAAGGAACATTTTCAGCGACTCTGGTATCCTAAACCTGGAAGTGGCGGTGATATTCCAAGTCGTTCACGCTTTGGACTGTCCATACAGGATTTTAATTCACGGTTCGTTCAGGAGTTCTGGCGAGAGGTTGTTGACCGCATAGCTGCTGAGAGACCAAATACATTACTGGTGGCAGAGGCTTTCTGGATGCTTGAGGGATATTTTGTTAGGACCTTGGGAGTCCACAGAGTCTACAATTCTGCTTTCATGCATATGCTCAGAGATCAGAAAAATATAGAATTCAGACAATTGATCCTCTCAACACTGGAATATGATCCACGGATTTTGCAGCGATATGTGAATTTCATGAGTAACCCTGATGAAGAGACAGCAATAGAGCAATTTGGTTCAGGAGACAAATATTTCGGAATTGCAATGTTGATGGTAACCCTTCCTGGCATGCCGATGTTCGGACATGGTCAAGTTGAGGGATACCATGAGAAATATGGGATGGAGTATTCCAAGGATTACTGGAATGAGATTGAGAACTCTACTCTCGTTGAACTTCATACACAACTTATCTTTCCTTTACTGTCTCATCGCCGACTATTTGCACAGGTGGATGAATTCAGACTGTATAATCCCGGTCATAATGACAATATAATCGCATATTCCAATGCAGATGAAGACGATACTTTTCTTATTATCTACAACAATTCAATGGAAAAAACCAGCAGTTGGATCAAAGAAGCACTCTTTCCGAAGGGTCTAATTGGAGATTTAGGACAACCTGGTTCTTTTATCCTATTCAAGAATTTTTATAGCGATACCTACTTCCTCCGAACCCGGGAAGAAATTACAGACCAAGGACTCTTTGTTGCACTACAAGGATATCAATTCCAAATATTCCACAAATTCACCGGATTGGAAGCCACTGAAGATGTAAAAGAAATTCATCAAAAATATGCAGGAAGAGAGATCGATAGAGATAGAATCAATCATATCATTCCAGATCTGTAAGATCGACTACATCACTATCTTTGGGTTCAAGGTTCTGCTTAGATACCGTCTGCTGACCGTTGGTCTTTTTTCTATTGAAATTCTTCTTCTTGGATTTCTTCTTCTTAGTACCAGTATACTGTTTGGGTACACTGTTAGCAAGCCATGGGGGATGCAGATTTCGACTCCATGCCTGAACCTTTGAGAGGAAGATCATAAGATTATCTTTTTTGATGGTGAGGCGATACGCTCCTTTTGAACCACCTGAATTTTTTGTTCTAGATAACTGACCCAGTGCCTCGAGATCCAATTTATGAGCATAAGAGTTCCTGACCGTAACGGCATAAGAATTCTCATCGTTCACGGCTCGAGTGATGAGTATAATGGCTGCACCCCACTCTCCTGCGAGTCGTCCTGCTATAGTACCTCGGGCCTTACCGAAATCATTCCTGTCAAGCACCGTAACTGCAAGTATTCGAGGGGTCTGAGATATCTCGAGTACCTGACCTCGCCGGAATACATGTCGTAAGAGGTTATCCCGATGATTATTGGCTTTGATAGCATACTGAATAATATCCCGATCAGACTCTAAATCAATCTGAGGATTTTTTATCAGCCTGCGTGTTATCTTGTCAAGGAACTGTTGGTCCTGCCATGCACCCCAGGCTACTGCTGCCTGTAATGCTCGAAGACCAGCTTTCTCATTGCGATAACGCCGAGTGAGTCGGATTTCCCTATCACTAAGTGCTCCAAGCAAACGAAGACGCTTGCTCTGTTCTGTCCCAAGAAAATCTTGGATGATGCTGGCTGCTGCCGATCCGATCTTGCCATGGAATACATGTGCCTCTGCTCGTCTCAGATAAAGAAGAAGGGGTTTTCCCTTGTACTTGTTGGAGTGGGAATCAAAATAAAAGACCCGTACATTGTTTTTTACTAGCTGTGAGACTGATTCTTCGATTGATTTGATATTGGCCTTGTTTATCCCTACATCTACGATGAATACATCGAGAGTGAGATTGGATTCAGGATCATCGAGCGAAGAGATCCTGTCCTTTAGTTTTTGTCCTAGACTTCGAGCATTGACAAAAATGAATTCAACTTGATTCGGATCATAGCGGCGACCAACAATAGCTGCGCTGCAAACCCCGTCGACATCTTCGTCTCCAAAGACAATTGCTTTGGGACGGGGAGTGAAGCTTTCTAATTGTGTTTCTGTGTTGGTCATAGATATACCGCCTGTAAATATCAAGCTATTCTATACATGTACTCTCTCTCGGTAGGACTTTAAGCTATTGTTGTAATAAATAAAAAAGGCAGGACTGTTACTCAGCCGGTAACTGCCAGACTCCTTCAATGTAGAGGACTCGGGAAAGATGGTGTGGGTATTTCACTGTCCACCCTATGTCTGTATGCCCAAACATCCAGCGGTGATTATCAAAATCCTGTTTTGAGATGGACTCTTTCAGCACATACAACTTCTTTCCTAGTTTTTTGGAGTATTGCCTGTTGAATTTTAACTCAACCAACTCATTGATCACCTCTTTTGGCACTGGAGAGGTTGGAGGAGTCACAAGCGATGTGATACTTAATGAATAATGAATGATGGGATTTTATTCGAATAAAGGTGGTTTTCTCAGAGGATTTTTTAACAGTTCACACATTACTTGTGATCACATGAGCGAGACGCAAATTACACGAATAAAATGTGTTCTAGTGGGTGACATCTCTGTTGGAAAAACCTCTCTACGCAAAAGACTCGTAAGCGAAACATTTTCCGATAACTATCTCGCTACACTTGGTGTGGATTTTGCGACCAAGAAATTCAATATTGATGATCAGATCTGTGAATTACAAATCTGGGATATTGCAGGACAACCAAACTACCACAGTGTTGCAGAGCGGTTCCTCAGGAATTCAGATGGTGCAATACTTGTGTATGATGTCTCAAATCCATCTTCCTTTGAGCATCTTAAGGGAAGACTGTCAAGCATCCAGGAGCTCAATGTGGACGAGGAACCTGTGTTCCTCGTAGTTGGAAATAAAATAGATCTCCAGGATCCAAAAATGGGACCTGATGAGATTAATGGTTATTTTGTGCGAGAGGGTTTTGACCTTAAGGAGCCTGTACAGACGATGTATGCCAGTGCTAAGACAGGTGAAAATGTCGAAAATGTATTCAGAGCAATTGCCAAAAAAGCCCTGAAGCGAATTTCCTAGTGGAAGTATTGTTCAATCGAATTACTTAGGTAAACCAAATCTGTTCCAACCTATCTTATTTATATTATTGATGCATGAGATAATGATAGTTATGAAAGTTAAAACACTACCACTACTACTCATTTTACTCTTGCTAGGGAGTCTCTTTGTATTTGAAGTGGCTTCTGGATTGACCACTGATTCGGATCATGATGACACAGATGACACGGATGATACTGAAGATACCGAGGACTCTGAGGAAACAGAAGAGGAGGATGATGAGGATGAAATCGACGATGAAACCAAGGAACGATATGAACGTGAAGTGGACATCGAGAATGGTGACCGTGAATGGAAGATTGAGTCTGAAATGAAGAACGGAGAGAACAAGGATAAATTCGAGGCTGAATTCAAAATTGGTGGAGGTGACGAACCCGAGATTGAATTGAAATACTCCACAGAATCTGATTCATCAGAAATTGAACTCAAATATCGTGTAAACTTCGATCAGATTATCGAATTTTCTGAAAGCGGTGCAACCGCTGGGTATGAAGAAGATGTTGATCAAGTTGTCTCAGAATACGAGCTTGACAAAGCTGTTTGGGAACCTTTGGCATATGATGAGGAGATCATAGACGGAGTCACACTCTACACGGCTACCGCCACAACATCTGACGGGGTAGTCTCACTTGTACTCAAATTAAGCACTGGTATTGCCGATGTTAACAGCACTACCATCACACCCAATGCCATCAAGATTGATGTAATCATCGATGGATATGTCTATGAAGGTAATGGTACCTATCTTGCACTCCAGGCTGATATCAAGACGGAGTCTGAGACTGAATTCGACGAGGAGTCTGAGGATGAGACTAATGGTTTTGCAGAGAATGAGGAGGAAATCCGTGTGGATACCGCTGATGCCTCTGCTTTCTTCTCCTGGGTTGAAACTGCCAATGCAGATGGCGTTGATATTGCAGTAATCGCCTCATCGCTCCAGGAGAGTGATGATGATGACGATGATATCGAAGAGGGTGAGAAACATGAGATCATCTATTTCACCTTTGATGCAGTCCAACCTGAAAAAATCGTTTGGGATCCCAAAGTGGGCGTCAGTATTGCAGGTCTTGGAAGTGGGGGGGTATTTGCACCATTCCCCATAGTTGGACTCTTGAGCCTTCTTATCGCAATCCCGTTCAGAAGACGAAGCACATATAAGAAATAGGCTTTACAGTGGTCATAGGATGAGGAAAACTACATTTTTGATATTATTACTTGCAATCAATCTGCTAGCGTTTCCTGCAATAGGTCAGAACTCTCCAACAGTACTCCTCATCTACGGGTCTGAACAGGACCGTCAAACAGTTACAAATGTCCTGGACGAATATGAGATCTTGGTTGAAAGTGTCAATATCGATGCCCTAAGTACATCTCAGATTGCTGACCAGGATCTGATTATCTTTGCAAGCTCAGAAGAATTCAGCACCGATGATCTGATAGAGATAAGTCTTGAAGGTTATCTACAGGAGAGTGATCACGCATTTTTGCTAATTACACCATATGTAGATGAGTTTTCAGGGTCGTTGGAAACTGCTTTGGGGATAGAGAATGTTGAAAGTGAAACCGATAACATCACTCAGAGCTGGGATATAACATTTGATACTGATTTTCCAGACTATGATGAAGGGGCGGTACTAGAGTATACTGGGATTGTGGGTCTCGTTGAACTCACCACAGCTGCAAACCTGATAGCATCATTCACATCAGCAACTGGTGATAGTGAAGATCTGGAGGATTTAGAACTTCCCCGACCGGCTTTCTGGAACATTACAACTGGAGCTGCAACCCAGGTCATGGTGACAGGATTGGATGATACCTCAGGGTTGGAATTGGATCAGCTCCCGATTGCCTCATTCCTCACCTCATTGATCAGTCTAACCCTAGATTTTGTCACTGATCTAGTCACTGATCTTGACACAGGAGACCAGACAGATACAATCACAACAGGAACTCAGACTACATCTACTCAGACAAATGATACCAATCCCATTCTACCGGCTTTAGAATTCAATCTTCTCTATGCAGCAGCGTTGTTTATCATGTTAGTTATCATGCAGGTTGTGGGTGTTCTCCGTTGGCTGGCAGACCGGTTTTGGGGTGTTCTTATCTTTGTTGCTGGAGCATTTTACAACATCTCTGACAGAACCCTCTCACATACAGAGGTGGTCATGCATATGGCCAGGTCTGATATTCTAGGCTTCCTGACACATGTCGGTGGGTATGGTGCCCACCTCCGGGAAATCAAGACTGTGACGGGATTAGGATCAGGGAGCTTATTGTGGCATCTGCAGATGCTGGAGGATTATGGATTGATACACAAGTACAAGATTGGTAAATACACTGTGTTTGTTAGTGAGGAGAGTCATCTCGACCCACATCTCAAGGAAGTGGAATTGGATCTGCAGTCCAAGTATACAGTTGAGTTTCTAGAGGCTTTACTTGGAAGTCAACAGGAAAATATCTCTATCAGTGAACTTGGCGAGGATACCGGTATAGCACAACGAGCACTGAGGCGTCTGGTAACTAAACTTGACCAGTATGAATTGGTCGAGGTAGAAAAGTACCCTCAGATGAGTGTATCTATCCTGCAGAGAAACCTGCTAGAGAATCTGTACGAGAGCTTTCAATTGAGGTCATCATACACTCCTGAGAGAGAGATGCCAGATATCGAACGGTTTGATTAAGTCATCTCGGACCACATTTTATCCATACACGATTCACAGATATTGATATCACCAGGCTGAGGATCCATTTTCACAACATTGCATTTGTCACATAGGACTTGAACAGACAACGAACTGGTATTGCAAGTATAACACTGTTCATAGCGTCGCTTATGGTAGTGATTCTTACAATTCCTGCAGAGTATCATACCTTTCTGAGTAAAGAGAAAGGCACATTTCTTGCAAAAGGTTTCAGTACCCTCACCCGATCGATATCGCTTGTCAAACTCTTCTTGTTTTGTATTAACGGCATTTTCAATTTCATTTTGGAAATCAGCAAGATGTTTTGACTTCCAATCTCGGAATGCTTTGTTGTAGAGATACTCGTCTCGCACCATAATTTCTACTGCGGTTTCGAATTCCTCACCACACCGTCCACATTTGAAGGGAGGGTGTTTGGTTTTGCGTCGTCTCAGGTTGATTGATTGACAGC
>JAEOUB010000481.1 GCA_016839545.1 Candidatus Kariarchaeota archaeon
AAGTGACAATCTCAGACCTGGAAAACATGATAAAAGATGTCATTGATGACCTGTAATTATTTGTCCCAGTCCCAGTTTTTCTTGGACTCTGCTAATTTATCTTCCAGTGCAACTTTACGGGTCTCAGTCCTAGAAGGTGTATCACTCCTTCTGAAATAGAGAATTGCCCCAAGTAGTACAATAAATCCGAAGAAGCCAATGGCGAGGGGATTGTCAGCCAGGTTGAAGTTATTTCCCGGATCAGTTGTGGTTTGCAACGTCTGCCCCTCACCACCAAGCACTGAGTTCAGTTGCGATGACATAGCAGAAGAGGAGACAACCTGATATGACCATTCTTTGACAAGATTGAGGTCTGTATCGAGTACCCAGACATACCCGTTGGAAACGCTGAAATCTGAGGCACGATCTTGATTGTCGAGTCCAAAACTCCAGGGATATCCTCCTTTGAGACCAATAACATCATCCAATTCATCCCGAGATCCACCATAGCTGAGGGTCAGAAATGTAACCTCGTCACTGTACTGGTCGAAAATGGCATTCATATTCGCCTGGTTCTGCTTGCATATCGAACACCACGAGGCTGCCCAATCAATCAGGTGGACCCTGCCAGTTTCGAGAGTCCGGGTCTCTCCTGAGGTGTGAAGGTAACTGAGAGAAACAGGTTCTGCAGTGACAGGAATAAGGCTAATTAAGAGGATTAGGCTGATAATAATAGTGAAGAAAAGTCGCTGTTTCACAGTTTCTAAAAAGAATATTTCCTTTTATACTCTAAGTTGCAGAAAGATGATCTAGGGAGTAAGGACGTTGACACTAGAAGGACAAGCCACGATTTCAACCTTATCTGCAGGTTCTCGGAATGGTTCACCATCCACCTCAAAAAGCGTAGGAACAGTAGTGCTAATAGATATTTGTTGAGCATGGCCCATGTAAATGTTCTCCATCTCCGGAGTATGCTCCCCCTTTTGCAGCATTCCCATCTTCTTGATCATATCGAGTCGCGAGAAGTTCATTCCCATGGTATATGCCATTTTCTCACCGTGGGTATCTGCATGGGGATGCAGGTGGTATGCACCCGAATACGGTGAGAAACCTGCAGTGAGAAGTGAGAGCTGACCTGCTATCACCTCCCCATCAATATCCACATCAGCCTCAAGATTCTTCCATCCAAGTACTGCTCGAACACTGAGGAGCTGGTAGCGAAGTGCACTGCGTATCCAGGTAAGTTTACGCTGAACAGATGCCATGTGAGCAATAGTCGCACCAACACCGATGTCCGCCACATTCAATCCATACTTGGATACTGTTCCCGATTTTGTCTCACCACTGATCTTTACCACCGGTGTCTTGCGGATCTGTCCTCTCCTGATCAGTTCTATCTGGTCTTCTACTGCGGTCGGCCATGAAATAGCTCTCAGATAATCATTTACAGTACCAGATCGTATGAAACCCAATGTTGGTTGATGACCATTTGTTGCCTGCATTATGCCATTGACTACCTCATTTGCAGTTCCTTCCCCGCCGACAGAGATCACTGTATCGAATTTGGCATTCACTGCCTCAAGGGTAGCTTCCACACCTTTTCCAATTCCATCTGCAACAATATAATCGATATCATAGCCATCCAGAGCGGATTTGATAACAGCAAATTGAGATTCCCAGGTCTTGCCTGTCCGACCACCCTGTGATTGGGGGTTCACTATAAAGTGAATGGAATTGGACATAAGACCCGATTTTACTACACAGATAATTAGGTAGCGAAGTTGGAATCTACTTCAGGAAATGGCTTTCAGTTTTGACTCCTCCATCTCTTCTCGTTCCTTTCTGTAGACAGGACTGCTATCAGTCAGATAGTCGTGGAGTGCATTGAGTTTTGTATTCAATTCAGGATAAGGGTCAGTATAATCTGTCTTATGGGTCTCACAGAAGATCATGATACTACGATGAAGCTCTGGTCGGGTCTCACCTTCCAATTTTTGTTCAATCCAACCAAGTGTTGTCAAAAATTGGGTTCGCAGAAGCTTCTTTGCCTCAATATCCTTCTTGTCGGGACTCTCGAGTCCTTTTATCTGTCGCTCGATCCTATTGATCATGGCGTCAGAGAGTCTGAGAAGGTGAGTCATAGCCTCCATAACTTTGATCTTTCCAGGGAGTATCTCGTTCTGGTAGGTGGTAGAAAAGAAGGAGAAGAACTCGCCTATATCAGGATCTATGGTATCGCCCATCTCCAGATACTTGGCAATCAGTGGTTCACTCATGGGAGATAATTTCGAAGGGGGAAATATTAAGGATTGTAACTTGGGATAGAATTCGAGGGTATGAAGAGCCGATACATCAGAATTCTACTTAATTTGCAGAATGAGGACGCCGACTCAATAATCCCACCTCATCTAAGAATTCGGTGCAAACCACCCTCTAAGGGTAACCTACTTATATCTTCCAAGTATGCAAATATTGACGAATCGTGAATATTGAACAATTGGATACCTCCCAGGGTGCATTGATTGAATTTCGAGATGAGTTTCTTGCAGAGAGCTCAGATCTAATTTATGACTCTCTTGCCAAGAATGATCTTAAGCAGGCAATAGAGAATTTCAAAGAATTGTTTGTACAGGTCAATGGAATTTCAGGTTCGTTTTACATTATCAATGAATTTACTAAGGGATATCTCTCCAAATTGGACAGTATTCTAGAAGAACTCCTTATGCGAGTATTGGAGGATCAGGAAAATCCTGAAAGAGTGAAGCGAGAGCTCACCCTACTCATGTACAAAATCAATTCACAGTTCTTCAGATTGCTTTGGAGAGGTGACGAAGAGGAGATAAGACAGGAGTTCATCAGGAATATTGAAAATGCACTAACGAGGATTGAAGATTCCGATATTGAAGAGACTGCAAAAAAAGAGCTTGTCATAATTGTGGATTTCTTCAAGATAGGCCTACCGACATCTGCAGGGTTGTTTAATGATAACTATTATGAGTTCAGAAGAGGTTATGTCAATGGTTTCTCCGAATTTGTGACTAGCAATCCTAAATTGGAAGACAGTTTTTCCTTCTCAAATCTCTGTAGCAATATTGGAGGGATACTCTTGGAAGACCAGCCTGATTTGGCAAAAATGGTCCTAGACTTTTCACTCTCAACCGCAATGGAGAGTAAGTCGCCAACACTGACATCCCGAGCACTTTTCATGTTGGGCCATTACTACCGGCTCAAAGGACAGCTTGACATCGCTCTGGATACCTATCAGCAAAGTATGGAAATTGAGGGGGTACCTCATCTGCTACTTGCATATCCGATCCGTCACATTGGGGAGATACTTCAGACCAGGGGTGAATTACTGACAGCTAAGATATATTATGAAAAGAGCCTGGATCTTTTCCAATTCGTCCTGAACAAACTGGCTGTGGCAAGAACGCTCCAGTACATGGGTAATATCTCATTTCTGGAGGCTTCGTTTGATGAGGCTCTGAGCTGGTATGACAAAAGTCTACAGGTTCTCTTGGAATATAACTACCAGAGGATGATCGCAGACTTGTATTATTCTCATATACGTGTTTATCTGGAACAGGAGAGGATAGAGGAGGCAGAGAAGGTTTTAGAGGATTTAGAAAGTCTTCATCACAAATCAAATCACAGAGGCATAGATCAGGTATACTTCATTTGCAAGGCGCTGGTTTTGAAACGAAGTAAGAGGAGAGTCAAGAAGGCGAAAGCCCACGAATTGCTCGAGGAATTCATTGGAAACGAAGTGCTCAATCACCAGTATACAATAGTTGCAATGCAGAACCTCTGTGAACTGCTGGTAGATGAGATGCGAACGGAACCTGCAGAGGAGATATTTGAGGAGGCATCGGAACTTGTAAACCGCCTTCTCCTACTTGGTCAGGAACAGAACCTCTACCAGGTACAGATACAAGCTCTCATACTTCAATCACAGTTTGATATGGTACAGGGAAAATTCGACCAGACTCTTGAGAAACTATCAGAGGCCGAGGAGATGTGTAGGGAGAAGAATCTACCTCAATTAACAGAGTACGTTGCTCGATTTCGTGAACGTTATCTGACTGAATTCTCAAAGTGGAGAAACATTGTACATGATAATGAAACAGTACAAGACCGGTTAGCCAATCCAGATGTGCAGGAATATATCAAACTCGCTCTGGCAACCGTTCAGGAAGAGAAACAGCAGACTGAGACTCTGCTACAAACAGTTCTGCCAATAGAAATTATTCCGTATCTGAAGAGTACTACAGAGGTTTATGCAGAGAAATTCGAAAATGTCTGTATCCTGTTTGCAGATATTGTAGGTTTTACAGAGATATCGGCACGTCTTGACCCACACGAGATGGTGTTACTCCTCAATGAAATATTCACGATGTTTGACACTCTCCTGCCAAAGTATGATGTGGAGAAGATCCGAACAATCGGTGATAACTACATGGTGGTGGTGGGAGCTCCTAGAAGAAATGAGAATTCAACCCACTTGATGGCAGGGTTCGCTCTTGAGATTTCGGATTATCTGAAACAGAACAGGGATGCACTTCGGGGTATTACATTCAGAATTGGAATGAATACAGGAGAAGTCGTAGCTGGGGTTGTTGGTACTGACAGGTATCACTTCGATGTCTGGGGGGATGCAGTCAACGTTGCGGCCAGGATGGAAAGCCATGGTGTTCCCGGAAAGATACAGGTCACAGAGGAAGTGTATAACGGATTGAAGGATGATTTTCAATTTGAGGAGCGGGGGATTATTGAAATAAAAGGAAAAAAACCCCTTAGAACCTGGTTTTTATCTGGAAAATTATGATACCAATCTCTTGTTCAATTTATGCTATCTAACATATAGTAATACTAAGAGTAATGAAGAATTGAGCGGCTGGTGAAAATAATGGATTTATTGGCATTATTTGGAATAGTATTTATCACCACAGCCCTAGTATTCTATAGTCTGGGAGTTTGGGGAGAGTTCTTCAAGAAAGATCTCTTTTACTATCACGTTATTTTCTTCTTTATCGGCCTCACCTGTGATTTTCTTGGCACCTCTCTGATGTTTTTAATGGCAGATGAGCTTGTATTTGATATTCACGCGGTATCAGGAGCAATTGCAATTATTCTGATGGCAATTCATGCCTACTGGGCTTACAAAACTGAGAAAGGAGGTACTCCCGAGCAGAAGAGTAAATTCCACCGTTACTCCATCTTTGTGTGGCTTTTCTGGCTCCTTCCTTATTTCTATCCATCAGTCTCAATGATGTCATGAAATCAGGATAGGATGCACCAACATATCAGCTTTGTTTCAATTCGAAGCCTATTGGCGCCATCCCTGAGGAGATTGTTTCATGACGCAATAACTAAAAATATAGCGCAAATCAATGAAAATACCATCAGAGCGTTATTGAGTGCTTGTTAGCGCTACGTAATTGGAATCCAACTCATGGAGAGACGAAAACGTTCATATCACGATCGATCTGAAAATATCTATGGAAGGAG
>JAEOUB010000482.1 GCA_016839545.1 Candidatus Kariarchaeota archaeon
CAAGGACAATTTTCTCATTGATCACATCCAGATCAGTCTCCAGATCCGCCATCATCCTACCCATGAGATACTGTGTATAACTTTGAGAGGAATCTGACACGAAAAGTGCAGTCTTCTGAGCTGATTTCAATGCTCTTGAAAGTTCATCTTCTGCAATCTTCTCTGTTAGAGTGGCTTTTATCACCTGTAGAGCAACCTCAATTGCTTCAGGTGCTCTAGCCGGTGTGACATCCATGGCAGCAGTAAATAGTCCAAATTCCTTCTGCTTGGAATTCAGCGAGAATGCTCCATAGGAGAGGTTGCGGTTATCACGAATTTCTACAAACATCCGGGATGCGAACCCTCCTGAGAGTAGATTATTCAGGACAACATCTTCATAATTGGACTGATCGGTGCCACAGGAAAAGAAGTTGATTCCAATATACGAATTACCCGTTTTCTGAACCATTTTGTCTACTTGCGAATTTAATGGCGGGACTGTATCAGATCTCAACGGGGTGTCAAACACCTTATCACCAAATTCTGACAGTCGAGATATTAACCCACTATAATGTTCCTCGCCATTGTCAACTCCAACAGATACGAATTTCGGCTGATGTGATTTAAGGAACTGGTAGTGCTTTTCAAGAGACTCAGTGTCGATTTTCTCAAGATCCTCTATAGTACCTGTCGGGATCTTAGTGATATTGGACTTACCAAATGCAACTTCCCATCTTGTTCTCTGGAAGAGTCGAGCCTGAGCAATCTGTTCCAGTTGCTGGAGTCCTCCTTTCTGCTGCTGTGTGATTTTAGCGATGGTCTCCGCTTTGAACTCAGGTTGAAACAGGATCTCTTCTAGGATATCAGTAGCCTGTTGAACCTTCTGAGGTGGGCAGTTCATACCGATGTACATTATGGTTTTGCCCACAGCTGAAAATGGCACAATTCCGTTATCATCAAGGTATCTTGCTAATTCCTGCTCCCCTTTATGTTTTGTATTGCGTAACATGTGCGAGGTCATAACCTGAGTTAACCCGCCTGAGTATTCACTCGCAGCTCCCACAGGAATGCCCACAGCAAGACTTATGGTGCTGAGATTATCTCGAGATTGAATGAGGCTATTTTGACTCATTAGAAACAGACTTTTTCCAAGGTCTTACTAGATAAGCAATGTGCTTGATGTAATCACTTATTGGAGATACTGTGCAAAAAAGTCCAATGTCTCTTTCCATGCCTGTTCAGAAGCTTCAGCATGGTGGTTCCTGGAGTTGTGGTTGAGAAAACCATGCCCGGCTCCCTCATAGATGACTGACTTGTGGGCAGGATTGGCTGCCTCTGAAGCGTTCTTATAAGCGTGGACCGCATCCATCGGGATACCTCTGTCCTCCGTACCGAAGATAGAGAGGTTCGGGGCACTGAATTCGGAAATCCTATTCTGAGGAGTGCTCAGCTCATCAGGTCCGCGTTGAGGAAAGCCATAGTAACTGACTACAGCCTTAAGATTGTCATAATTTGCATTGGCAAGATAGCCATGTCGACCACCCATACAAAATCCAATTGCACCCAACCGACTCATGTCTGCCTTGGGATTCGCAGCGAGCCAATTGAGGGTGACGTCATACCCGTCAAAGATGATCTTGTCAGATCGAGTTTGAAAGTTGTACTTGCCGTTGAGATATGGATCATAGGCGACGGCATAATAGCCTTCCTTTGCGAGATCCTGGCAGACTTTCTTAGCACTGTCGTCGATTCCCATTGCATGGACAAACTGTATGATGACAGGAAAAGGTCCCTCTCCCTCTGGGCTAACCTCATACATCGGCAGCAATGATAACGTTTGACTGTAAACTGTGTTCTCAGACATGACTCCCTGTCTAAGAGTGGTAATATAAGCTTGAAGATGCTTGAGTTTCATGTCTGACAATTAATTCTGACGCTTGTAGTCCATTACCTGCCGAATTGTGGGGAGATACTTCACATATTTTGGTCCTCGTCTAAATGAGGGGAACCATTTCACGAAATAATAGAAGAAGAAGAATATCATACCTGGAAAGATAAGACGTAACATTGCAAATACAGGCATGTAGACCACAACACCTACTACTGTAAGAAATGTACCGAAGGCAGTCCCTCCAGTCACAATAGTGTAGATATAATCAAAAAGATCAATGACGGTAATAACAAGAAATGCAGGTACAAAAATCCTGATCATCCCATACAGGTCAAGGTAATCGCCTACTAGATTAAGGTACACTGCCAGAAGTCCATAGAA
>JAEOUB010000483.1 GCA_016839545.1 Candidatus Kariarchaeota archaeon
ATGGCTACGAGAATCGATTCTTGCAGAATGAGAGGCTCAATGTCTCTACAACAACAATAGTATATAAATAACTGGAATTATGGGACTGGGTCAATTGGGGATGAATAATTACTCGATTAACAACTATTGCAGTGGCCCGTATCACGTCAGTTTAAAGAGGTTGAATGTCCTGTAAGATGTGGCATTTCTCGGTTATGAGTACCTCAAAGCACGGGAGTTTGTGGGGCTATCCACCTTTCAATTCCTGGCTTTTTTCCGCCGATTACTGTTTTACGGTTTTGTGGCAGTCTACCTCGGTGTGGAAATGCAGCTTACAACAGTACAGGTAACCTTGATGGCAACATTTGGAATGATTGCTAACACAGGCAGTCAATCTTTCGTCTGGGGGCCACTTCTCGACCGGTTCAACCGTTCTGCACTCTTTGTTGTGATAGGTGAGCTTATTGCAGGATTGGGGCATGTCTTTCTGTACTTCTGGCATCTTGCAGCATTACAAACTGGAGATCTCAGATATGCAGGATTTACCATTATCATCGGATTGGCAGCAATTGAGGTTTTCTGGAGTCAGAGTAATGTCGGCTGGTCAACACTCATTTCAGAGCTGACCGCAGTCAACCAGAGAAAGAAGCTGATGTCTCAGCTCAGTATCATAGGAGGAATTGGTGGTATTGCAGGGGCAACCACAGGTGGACTGCTGTACATGGGTGGTACTGGTTTTCAGAATGGTTACCTGTTCTTCATTCCAGCTGCCATTATGATGGCATCGGGTATCCTGGTCTATCTCGTCATGGGAGAACCCAATGTGGAGGTGGAGAATAATCGAGTCAAAACAGACGAGCCTGTAAAACTTGGAAATCTACCTCGCAGACTTATCCGCCTCTACATCCTCTTTCTAGCGTCTTTGATATTCATCAACTTCGGCCGGAATTCGATAGCCCTGATATCATCCCTCTACGTGGTAGATGTGGGTGCTTTTGGTGCAACAGATCAGCAGCTTGCAACCTTCAGAAATGTATCTGCCGGAGCCACCATGATCACAGGCTTTCTACTGGGTTCAATATTTGCCACTATGTCTGATACCCGTGTATTTCTCAGTGGTATTCTCTTTGCACTCATAGCTCTTGTCTGGTTCATTCTCGCCCCGTCATTTCAGCTGGTCCTGCTGGCATCTGCACTGTCAGGTGCCACTCAGGTAATCATCCAGGCCAGTAGCTACTCGATCATGGCAGAGATCATTCCCGAGGAGTATCGTGGTCGTCTTTTTGCCTATTACAACTCAACATTTATGCTCTCTTGGGGAATTGGAGGAACACTCATTGCTGCACCTGTGGCTGATTTCTTCATCAACAGGGGCTACACCTCTGCATTCAGTTACCAGATGTCGTTTGTGTCTGCCATTGTGGTAGTTAGTATTGGACTTCTGTTATTCATAGTATTTCGTCCCCGCTTACATGCATACCAACGAGAAATGGTCGAGATTGCAGTGTAGTTATCTTTCAATCGCAACTTTCAGCTGTTGCACAAGTTTCTGAAGGTTAGAGAGGCGAACTCCAGAAAACTCCGATTTATCGGTCACTGCTAGGGCAAAGTAATCTGCGTTAATAGATTGAATGAATATGTAATTATCATCCTCTTCAAGTGAGATAGATTGCAAACTTGGCGACTCCAATAGCAGCTCCAGAGTTTCCATAGCCAATCGGATCATACGCACTGACATACCCTGAAGCACATTCTCATCATAGACATCATTTGTAGAAGCCATCATCAATGCCTGAGCTTGGCTAATTACACAGGTACTGAGCACACCTTCAGTCTTGTCCTCAAATCTATCCAGTGTGTCTTGAAGACGTTGTGCCAATGACATAATGATCACAAGGATACCTGACTTAAGTCTCTATCTCAGAATTGATAAATTTCTGTTCTTCTCTATCTACTCATCTGTAAATAATCCCTGAAGGTACCTACAAGGTCCTGAGCAAATCCCCAGCGGCTGTAGAGATATACAACAAGTCCCGTGTTTACCGATCCCCCTAGCAATACAATAAACCAGTGAGCTTCCAGATTCCATAGTAATACAGGTATCGGAAATACTAGAGCTATTGGCAATAATATTAGAATTCCCACAACCAGGACAAAGTCATCAAGATCTGTTCCCATATTCACGGTGTTTTCCCCTTGCAAAGTAATCCATTCACCCTTATAATTGGTTCCAATTAACTGTTGTAGAATTACGAGAATTCTCAATTTCTAGGGTGTTTTTCCGGTGAAATTATCCATTATTATTTGTCTCTCTCCCAACTTATGAGACAACATTCATTATCATAATTGTCTAATTCCACACGATATGTATATCGTGGTGACAAAAAACCTTGTAAAACACTTCAACAAAGGTCAGGTAAAGGCAGTTGATGGTCTTGACCTCAAAATCAAGACAGGAGAGATCTATGCATTCATTGGAGCAAATGGATCGGGGAAATCCACGACTATCAGCATGCTGTCCGGATATCTCTACCCTACCTCTGGAAGCATAAAAATTATGGATTATGATGTTCCAAAGGACCGAAAGAAGGTATCTCGATATATTGGAATTGCCCCTCAGGATTATAGCCTGTATAACGACCTCACAGTCAGGGAGAACATCGAATTCTTTGCAAAATTGTTTTCCATGAAAAAGAAGGAAATTACCATCAGAATTGACGAATTGCTGAAGATCCTCAATCTAGAGAACAAACGAGATACCATTGCTGACGAGCTATCGGGAGGGATGAAACGACGTCTAAGTATTGCTTGTGCACTTGTGCATTCACCACCTATTGTTCTATTTGACGAGGCCACGGTGGGAGTCGACCCTGTACTCAGAGCTTATTTCTGGGATTACTTCAGGAAATTGCGTGATGAGGGGAAGACAATTCTCATCACAAGTCACGTCATGGATGAGGCTGAAAGAGCTGATAGAATTGGTCTTATCAGAGCTGGAAAGTTGATAGACGAGGGAACGCCTGAGGAATTGAAACAGCGTCACAATGTGGCTTCGATAGAGGAGGTATTCATCAAACTGTCTGGAGGTGAGTACATCGATGAGTGAATATACCTATCGCCGATTTTCAATAAACCGAGTCATGACAGTGGCAGGCAGGGTATTCAAGCAATTGACTCGAGATCACCGAACCTTTGCTATGCTATTGGTATTACCACTTCTCTTCATGCTGGTCTTTGGTGCCGCACTTTCG
>JAEOUB010000484.1 GCA_016839545.1 Candidatus Kariarchaeota archaeon
CCAGCATTGGATTACCACTCGTTGATCAGGTGAATGCAGCAGGCAACTTCTATGTCCATGTATCCAGCATTGAGGATGTCCTGCAGAAAGTGAAAAACCTTGGGGGAAAAGTACTTGCTGAGAAAAACATGATATCAGAAAATATAGGCTTTGGTGCCTCAATCGAGGACTTATCAGGAAATAAGATTGGGCTCTTCTGTCCCGAGTGATCTATCCCTCATATCGTGTCTGAAACACCATAAATTGCGTCGTTCGATCGTAATCATGCAACATATCCCTGGGATACTTTCTCGTCAGTTCTTCTGCAGGTTCAGGTTCTGCAAGTCCAGTCAGGACAAATCCTTTCTCAGCCAGTTTGGTCACATAGGTCGAGATCTTACGTGGATAGAAGAGCATCGGTCCCGGCATTATCGGCCAATGGAGTTTCATAGGAAGTTCCCTGTTGTAATTATCGACAATCCAACCTTTATCCTCATTATGCTCACTATCTCTTGGAAGTTTGATGGTACGGGTAACGGGCCATGCAAGAATTGGATGTGTGATTGAGAAGACAAATCTGCCTCCCGGTCTGATCACCTGTGCAATATTGTCCAGTACAAGATCCAGACTATCCATATCCATGAGAGCCATATTACAGGTGACTTGGTCAAAGCTATTATCTTCAAAATTGGTAGTGATCTCCTGAGCACTGAGTTTGAGATATGTGATCCCTAAGGGCTCACGTTCCTCTCTCTGAATTGCAAAATCAACCAGGCGGGAGATATCCAGTCCTGTTACAGTATATCCCTCCATTGCGAGTTGTCGTGTGAAATTACCCTCACCACAGGCTATATCAAGTATATTCTTCTTGGTTGAGTCAAGATACTTGAGCATCTGAGGTATGATGAGATATTTATGGTTGACATCTGAAGGAATGAGACTGGCCCACCGTTCTGCATTTTCATCCCAGATCTGCTTGCTCTCCCCCTCTATCTCTTCAACCACCTCGTATCTGACATTGATAGTCATGCTCTCAAGCAATGCCTTTCCCCAGAGCTTCTTAGAGGGCTCGTAAAGAACGGTGGTTAATGGCAGCCAAACCATTATGTTCCCTGAGGGGCGTAAATCACCTATTTGGTATGGATGGATTCCCTGTGTTTCAGCAAAATCCAAGGTGGGATTTGTCTCATTACAACCCATGCAACGGATGGAGTAGTAGTAATCGTAGACAAGAAAGTTGGCATCAACAACTGAGGTTTCTCCACAGTTTAAACACGTGAACTGTTTGCAGGATCCGCACCACGCAACTCCGTTGAAATGTTTACCTGATTCACAGTGAGAACAGATATACTGTCCATGAAATGTACACCTAGGAACCTCTGTGTTGGTGAAGACTTCAGCTGCATTGACTGGGTAGTCTACGTGAATCTTATTGTAAACCTCACAGTAGATACACTGCTTTGTAGTACCCAAACCCGACAAATCCATAGGGTATGTTATTGCAGAGTCAATAAAACTGTTTGGCTTTTCAGTAGGTAGCTAGATCTGAGAGTAGGAGATTTTATTAGTACTTCGGGGTTAATGAGTTCTGTGAACCCTTATCTCGTTATTCTGGGAATTATTGTGTTCTTTTACCTGTTTAGATACATGAGAGCTATATCCAGGTCGGACTTCTTTATATCAAGGGAAGAGCAAGCATCGAGAGATAGGGAAATAATTGAAGAGCTGGGTAAAGAGGAATTGGAGTATAGTGATCCATATTATGCAAAACTGACGAAACCCGTTTCTGTAGGAGAGAATTTACCGACAAGGAGCTGTGATTCCTGTGGTGCTGCAGTCAACCCTTCAGATCAATTCTGTGCCAAGTGTGGTACTGAAATAAATTAGGAGAAGATCAGATTAAGCATGAAAATTGGGGCAAGTAGTCCAATGATCAGATAGAGAGCCATGAATAACAGAGCAGTGGCATAATCACCGAACGTACGGGCTGACGTTAGACCAATAATCAGGACCATGAAATATCCAAAAAATACCAGGAGATAAGTAGAAAATGCCAGAATTGAAAACACAGGTGGAAACAGGGAGAAGAAGACCAGCAACAACCAACCTAGTATTGTCCAAATTACACTGAGACCTATCAGTCGAAATACCTGAAGGGTGGTGACATCATTGCCCATCAGCTGCACGGCTTTTCTAATCAGCCAACTGGCATAGAAAATAACGATAAGTTGGATGATTGGATGGAAAATGGTGAGTTCCCCCCCCGAGAGAAGGTTGAACCTGAGATTAAAACTACTTAAATTTGAATAATCAAGAAAAGATGCCAGGATTATTGTTATTATTGCCAAAGTAGTGTTTTCTTTCTCGTAAGGAACCACCACCAAGACTCTTCGATCAAATGTTAATGCCCCAAGCAATCTTTCTCCAAGAGTCAAGTCTGAGGCAAGATCCTCTTCCAGATCAAACGGATTCTCTCCCAATGTCGCGGGCATACCAAGAATTGACAATTTGGATCATTAATCATACTTTGGATTGATTGA
>JAEOUB010000485.1 GCA_016839545.1 Candidatus Kariarchaeota archaeon
CAATATTATCCCAACCCAATTTCAAGGCAAGAACAATACCTATGTGAACACAACGCTTTCAGGCCAACTGAGTTTCTCTACTGCGACAGGACTTCTCTTTGGTCTACAGATCGAACTTCTAAGTGATCAGCTGTTGATAGATGATGTTGCCCAGGGAAGTGTCGAGTTATTCCAGCAATTGGACTTTGTAGCTGTTATACCACCAATTACGTTCACAGAACAACTGAATTTCAGTATGACAACGGCGTTATTAGTGAGTGGAGCGGTGTTGCTTCTTAAGAAACGCAATTAGGATGAGATCTCAAGCTCAATGAGCTTGTTGATTGCCAAACCATGCTTACATTCATTACGTAAACAGATCTGATTATCACAGTTACCATACTGAAGGGACCACTCACGCAGCATTTTCAAGACCTTTGCAAGGTCAATACCCATCTTGGAGAGCTTGTATCTCACCTTTTTTGGTTTGTTCTCATTGTCAATCTGAATGATAACACCTTGTTCCGCGAGGAAAGTAAGTCTCATGGATAACATTCGAGGTGAAATTTCGGGGATTCTATTGGATATCTCACTGAAAGATAAGGTATCATCCTCACCCTCAGTTCCAAATACAGTTGCAAATTCAAGAACGAGATTTAGATTCCACTTCTTGCTCAGTACTTCTAAGGCAAAATCAAATGCACAGTCTTCTTGATATGTGTTAATGGCCACATATCCCGTTTTCTGAATTTGTATAAAAAGAATATCGATCAGGATAATATCTCATTCATATTGATACGATAATTATACAACTTTTACACAATTTCTCTGCTCTGGTTTGAATGGTAACTCATAATAAGGTGGGTAAGATAGGTTTATTGTGCATACCCTTCCTGATCATGTTCCCATAGGAATACATCCTGAGAATATTGAGCAGTTCAGGGTATATCTTGAGTCGCAAGGTTACCGGGATACATTTTTTCAACTTCGCAAACCTCGTCAGCTCTTTGGCTACATCAAAGAAGTCAAACATGGGGATAAAGAAGTGGAACATCATGTCCGATGCTACACCGATGGGACTATACTGACTGAAGTAGAATTGAAAAGAATTGATGAGATGTGGCTACATCTGACCTCACGATCCATTAGCGCCCATGAGAAAGTTATACCAATGCTTGAGACACTGGATATAGATTATACTATCGATGGTCAGCTACGGACAGTCTACCGGGAGTATGGGCCTGAGGGTTTTGTCCGGGACCATATGGAATTCTTCCGCTGGTTAGTCTACGGTGTCATCTTTTGGATGCCTCTGGGATATCTCTGGATGTTCAGTCAGAACTTGAAAGTCAGGTTCCAAAATGGAAATGGAGTACATCACCCAACTACCAATGGCGTTCCCTATCGGAGTGGGGATGTTGATTCTGATATATTACATCAATAGAAATCAAGGATGAAGAAATACTTATTATACAGATCACGTAATGAACATAATCACTGAATACTCAGGATGAATTTTATGCAAGGGAGAATGAATTCTAACCCTCATGATGAGGCTCTGATCAAAGGTATCATCTTGACAGTGGTTAAGGACGCAGGTCCTGAAATTGTTGCAAATCTATCCCCCATTCCGGAAGAAAATGCACTGATCACAGCATTGCACATGGTCTCCTTGGCAGGTCTTGAGGGCGACACGAGGGATGAAGATGACTCCAAGATTATTGGACCACTCCCAGTTAAATCAAGCAGTGAGTTCAAGGCACTTTACTACTCCAATACCTACAAAGTGTCAGATGATGTAATGGATGAGCGTCTGCGGCTTCATGGATCAAAGGTCGGCATAATTCTCCTCTTTGATGCTGAGAAATTACCCATGATCCGACGTGCTGCTGGACTGATTGAACCGTATCTAGAGGTGCATCTTAACAAAATTGATGACATCAGTGAGATCACTCGAGATTTCGCAATCAACCTCAGAGACAAGATCATTGAGATTGCCACCAAACCTCGACTCAGAACATTCTGGATGGATGAGGAAGGTGTCTATGAATATCGAGACGCCAATTATGTCAAACGATCTGATGATGTACTTATCCTGGATGAGATCTCAAAGAAAATCTACATGATCAACCAGAAAGGACAGAGTGTATTTGTGATCCGTAAGATGATCAATCGGGTCAATGAGATGAATATGAAACTTTACCAGAATGGCTATCAAGTTGTGACTCTTGAATCATTTGAGGAAATCGAGACACTGCTGATAAAGCATAATATTGCTGTTACCGAATAAATAGTTGAATTTTCTAGAAGATCTGACAGGAATGACATTGAAATCTGTGAGTGTTTGGTGAATCAACGACAATTTTAAAATAAAATTTCTCTGAGTCGCGTATGTAGTAGTTATGATGAAAGGAAAATTACTAGTTGTCGTAGCATTTCTGACAATGCTTGCACTATTTTTTGCTCCCGCACAGGCGTGGCCATCTGATGATCAAGGTGGATGGTACTATGTCAATGAGGCCACTGGTGCTCCCACAATTGATGGGGAGATCTCTGGCGATGAGTGGCTGACAAATGAAGAATTCTTCAAAGATACATACGGCTCTTTGAGCTTTGATCAAGGGACTGAATCTGGGCTTGCAATTAGCATAATAATCCTAACTGCCGATGATGACAACCTCTATATCAAAGTGACATGGGAGGCAGGAGTAATTGATGATGTTACCCCTAACAGTATCGGACTGGCATTTGCCTCTAACCCAATTCTAAATATGCAGAGCACTTGGGACCGAAAAATTGCATACTATGACGGTGCGGGTGAAACAACCAGCTATGACCTTTTTGGATGTTTAAACGCTGGATACGATGGTGGGTGCAACGGTACTAAGTTACAACCTGGTGTAGTTGACAGTGATCCTGTAGAGTTTGAGTCCGCATTTGGATTTGATACAGATACCAACAAGGCATTCTTTGAATTCAAAATTCCTATGACTGCAACCAATGATATGGAAGATCTCGACCTCAGCGTGGGTACTGGTGGTGAAACAGGTACCTACCTCAAGATTGTTGTCAATCCCTATGACAACATTGCCAACGAGGGAGTCGGTCATGGTGCAGTCGGATCTGGTAATGTCATCCTTCAGGACACTCCTCGATGTTTCTTCTGTCGTCCTGAGTCTGGGGGTCAGATGGACTCCAATTCATTTGTCTTCAATGCATTCTTTGGACTGATGATCTCAGCCATTTTCCTGTCATTCGTCGTGTCAAGAAGAAATGAAGGAATTGCTGAGAAACTCTGGAAAGTAGACATCACCGAGGATATGAAGGATGAATCTGTGATCATGGAAATGGCATACTACAATTCAAACTTCCTTTCAGTGATGATTACGGTATTCTTTTCCATCTATGCCTTGATTGGTCTTCTCTATGGTTTCTGGGCCCAGTGGGGAATGCAGAATATCATTGTGAATGGTCTTCCACTTGTCATCGGTATCTTCACCACTGTAGACCTGATTAGAACAAATCA
>JAEOUB010000053.1 GCA_016839545.1 Candidatus Kariarchaeota archaeon
ACTTCAACAAACCATCCCATACCGTATGTTGGGATCTTGGTGTAGCTTTCTTCCCCTTCAACCAGTGCCCCTGATAGGCCGGCCCCTCCAACAATCATGGTTGCCTGTTGCAAAGCTATGGCATTGGGTCGTGACAGTACGGTTGTACCGTTGAACTGACCCTTGTTGACATGGAATTTTACCCAGTTTGCCAGATCGGCCAGGGTTGATTTAACTCCTCCAGCACCGTACACTCCTCTCTCACTGAAATAGTCTATTTTCACCGGTTTACCATCCACTATTCTGTAGGGACTAGCAAATTTACCTGTAGCAAGCGCCTTGTCATGATCCAGAGTTGAGTTGCTCATCTCAAGCTTGCGAAATACCTCGGTATCAAGAAAATCAGGAAATGATTTCCCTGAGAATTCTGATACCAGCAGGGCCGATGTGTTGTACATGAGATTGTTATACTGCCAGGTAGTGCGTGGATCTTTTGAGAACTCGAGATTTGGCAGTGCATCGATCAGCTTGTTATAATCAAAATCCTTGTCAAGATACCACAGAAAATCATGTCGTGGGAGTCCTGTTCTGTGAGACAGCATATCTCTAACTGTTGTTCTACTTGCTGCGAACTCGTCATGCAATCGGAATTTGGGATAGAACTCCTTGACGGGTTGGTCCCATTTGAATTTCTCCTGATCAACAAGTAGTGCCACTGACGTACTTGTGAACGCTTTGGAAACAGAGCCCACATCAAATATGGTATCTTCAGTCATTGCCTTTCCTGACTCAATATCCGCATGTCCGAAGCATTTTGTGTAGACGATTTCATCACCCTTGACAATTGCAATTGCCATACCACTAGAGCGTCCTGCAGCAAAATGCTCACCCAACTGGGATTCAATAGTTGCCATTTTGGCTTTATAATCCATGAGTCAGCCTATGAAGTGCTAATAAGAATGCTCGGATGATTGTTCGTCTACACTTTTTACACTTTATAGGGTTCTCAATAGGTCACACATTCTATCTATCTCATCTCTGGTATTGTAGTAATGAACTGAGGATCGGACAATAAATTCCAGTCCGCGTTGCCTCATGTCAATGAGAGCACCTGTGATATCTCCCACCGAGACATTGACCTTCTCAGCTCTAAGGTACATTTTTATTTCCTGAGCATTCATTTTGCTGCTGGAGAAGGTGACAATCCCGCTTTTGATTCTCCCAATATCCTGTACTGTGATATGATCTATTGTCTCCAATTCTTCTCTCAGATAGTCTCCCAGTTCCCGAATCCTTCTCCATGTGTTCTCGAGTCCGAGATTCAGGGCATACTCAATTGCTTTTCCGAATCCAAGAAAACTGGCGTAGGAAAACTCGAATGTCTCATATCGCTGACCGTTGGGACGGAGTCTGTATTCGTCCACATCAACCCATTCTGTGGCAAAATGATCAAGTAGTGGGGGTTCATTTCCCGGCATCAGATCGTCGATACGTTCGGTGTTGGTATACAGAAAACCTGTACCCCGGGGTCCTCTGAGGTATTTTCTGGATGTACCCGAGAGAATATCAGCCCTAATTCGGGAATTATCAAGGGGTAGCTGTCCAACACTCTGACAGATATCAAGCTGGTAGAGGATATTGTGTTCTTGAGCTATTTTGCCAATCTCCTCGGCAGGGTTGACCTGACCAGAATTTGTGGGCAAGTGGTTGAGGCTGATAAGTTTAACATCATCAGCAACCATTCTCTCCAGTGATGTAAGATCAATCTGTCCATACTCATCATTTGGTACCACTTCTATCCTTACACCCGATTTTTTGGCAACCTGCAAATAGGAGATATAATTGGCCCCATACTCACTTACAGTGGTCAAAATTCGATCTCCCTTTCGAAGTGGTAGGGCATAGAATGCCATGTCCCAGGCACGGGTACTATTCTCAAAACGTGATAGATCAGCCCGATCTACGTGGAGCAGTGTGGCAAGCGATTGATAGGTCTTCTCTACAAGCTCCTTTGCCTCATCTACAGCTTCGTAGCCTCCAATTTCCTGCTCTCTCCTGCTGTATCTCAGGAACTCATTGAACACCGGCAAAGGGGAGAGTGATGAGCCCGCGTTATTGAGATGGATTAATTCTGAAGTCGCAGGTGTATCCTGTCTCAGCTGATCAATATCCACAATTTGGAATTTGTAGAACTCTTTATCTCAGTTGTTACTGAAGATTGTTTGTTATCAGACTTCGCTATCAGGTAGAGATCTAAAGACAAGATAAAATCCAGAGAGGAAGATCAGATTGGGTATGACATTGAACTCGTAGTTGTAGTACAGAGATGAGGTCACATCCAGCACAAACCAGATGAGAACACCCCACGTCAGGTAGGGTTTGAGTTCAGGGGTGTAGTGCTTGCTGAGTCCTATGCAGATGAGTCCCAATGCAATGACAAGACTGCAGAGGTGAATGGTGAAGGCTGTGGCAATATCGATACCAGCAGGTCCGAAAGCAGAGATATCTGAGTACGTGGCAGACAGTAATAGGATCAGCTCCATCCCTGTAGGCAGTACTGTGATGATACCTACAAGGACTGCACCTGCGATCATAATTTTACCAGCTCTATCCAATGATGATACTTCCATGGGATAGGATAACTCTATCCCCTCAAAAACTGTTAGAGAGAAAATAGTAATTCTGCCAAAACTGTGAAAAGTTGTGCTGACTTCCGATAGTGCATTTATACCTCAAGTAGAGCTGAACCTATGGATACATGGGAGATGACTGAGGAAGTTTACTCCACCCACATAGAGCCGATGATACAGCGTCTGGTCGACAAAGGTCTGCTTCCCGGAGTCTCTCTCGGCTTTGTCACCGGGGGAGAGGTGTTATTTACCAGACATTATGGCTTTACCAACTTGGAGAACAAGACGCCACCCAATGACTCTTCTATCTATGGTATTGGCTCACTTGCCAAATCATTTACTGCTCTCACACTGCTGAGAATGCAAGAGGAGGGACTAGTTCATGTTGATGATCCTATTGACATGTTCTTCCCCTTCCACCTTGAAGATCGGGAGATTGCCATCAGGCATCTTCTCTCGCATAGCTCCGGTATTCCAAATATAGGAAGTGACTTATTGGTCTTAAGCCAGGATAAGTCACCATTTTTGCCAGATCTGCCTGAGATTTCCATCCCGTTCAGGTCAATCGAGGATTATTTTGCACATCTGGAGCATGTCAAGGATTATATCCTCTTCAACCTTGGAGAGAAATTCTACTACTTCAATGGTGGCTACACCTTCTTGGGAGAGATAATCTCAAAGGTATCTGGTATTAGTTATCCCCAGGCATTCAGGAAATTTGTTGCCGAACCGATGGGTCTTGTAGATACTGTGGCTACCCTTGATGAAGCTGATCATGTAAGGGTCGTTCAGGCATACGGCATGAAGCCAGGTCCAGATGGAGTGGAGGCTCTTACCGGCCAACATCTCAATCATCCTCTCGCTCAGGCAGGAGGTGGTATTCTGAGTACCACGACTGATATGCTCCGGTATGTCAATCATCTGCTGGTATCTGATTTCATTCCGCGTAATCTCAGGGAGGAAATGATGCGTATTCATGCTAAGGCGGACACCAATGAATCACCTGAGGTATTTGGACTGAAAGGAAAACATGGTTATGGCTATGGTTGGGGGATCAATGAGAATTTTGGTGGATATGTTATGGTATCACATGGGGGCTCCACTGGGGTTTCCTCGTCATTTGTTTCTATGATCCCTGATCGGAGAACAGGTTATGTCATCATGGCTAACTGTGGTATGCCTGCCACACCTGAAATTCTTCACTATCTCAATTCCTTCATCGTTGGCCAGAAGCCATCACCACCATGGAAGGCAAGAAATGAGCTGTATGCCAAACTGGCTGGTACGTACTCTTTCCTGAGGGATATTCCTCTGAATGTAGTCATAGAGGTGAAATCGGGGCTCCTCTATGCCAAATCTACCTTGCCACCTTTAGAGCATCCGCTTATACCTATTAACAATGAATTCAGCGCATTTGATTCACTGGAAGAGAGCAATGGGATGACCCGAATTAACTTCTACCACGAGATGCCTGAAGGACGTATGCCACTCTTCTTCACCATCCGGGGAGAAGAGATCTTCTTCCATTACGAGAGAAATGTTTTCAAGAAAGTCACTGAATCATAAAGTCAGGCAGTTCTGCAAGTCGAATAATAGGGATCGGGACTGAGCTGGTAGATGCTGTTTTGAGCTCATCCACAAACTTGTACCCCTCTGTCTCCCCTGAGACAGGTGAGGTGTACTCAATGAAATTTGTCTCTGGCTCAATGTCAGTGAATGCAGCAATAGTCACTGGCAATCCACGCAATTTGTACCAGCCGCCTACACTGTGGGTCATGAAGTAGATGTGATGTCCATCTTTCTGACCGTA
>JAEOUB010000486.1 GCA_016839545.1 Candidatus Kariarchaeota archaeon
CCATCAAGCAAAATTCCGTAGTCTTTTCTCTGCTTAACATAAAACTGGTGCATCAATAATCTCTTACTAATCTTCTTCTCGAATTGTTGGCGGGTAAGCATGAATGAGGGGTTTTCAACAAAACGTAATTTGACATCACGCTCTTTTGCCAGCTTCCTCAGCATAGTTCTTAGTGGCTTTTTTGCAGGCATGTAGGTTTTAAGTTGGGTAATGGATGAATATTCATCAAGTAGGAATTCAAGGCGCTTGATAATTGAGTACTCAGAATCGTCCAATTCAAAATATCTTTTGTTTGCCTCAAGCCCTCTGAAATGATGTCTCATTGCAGAAAGAACAAAAATCAATTTGTGCTTGTGATACTTCAATTTCCTGCAGATCGTAGCATCCTCGATCATGATAACCAGGCTCGTTTCATCTATCTCAAGCCTGGTGTGGTCTGGAAAGAGTTGATCTCCAAGAATCAGAACGAGGTTGCTGATCATCTTATACCTATAATTTGGATTGTACTTAATACTGTCCGTTTTTCCCAAATTGACGTGTTCTCATACATACGTCTGACTTTTTGGATCGAAATTAATCCTATCTACTCAGGTTTTATATCTTGCATTACCCTTCACATTCTGAATTTCATGTACTCCACTCTGTCAACTAGCATAAATTCACGTTGGACACCATATTTTGTGGGTTTGATTGGAGTATTCATCTTCTCATTTATCTCGTTGCGAGTTTATACAGGCACGACGGTGGGATCTCAATCTCTCTTCCTGACCTTATTATTCATACCCGCTCTTGTGCTGGTAGCTAGTCTACTTCTGGCCCGAAGCAATAGACTCTATGGGGCAATGATCTTTCAGCTTCTAGCAATACTGTCGGTCTTCTTTACCTATGTTGATTTCCTCAGCCTTGTACTGATTACAGTTCCATTATTTATCTGTGCAGAGCTGTTATTCTACAATTGGTTTAAGGTCTCTTCTGAATTTAGACTTCCACGGAGTGTCACGGTCTGAGTCACTATTTCTATCATATCAATGGTAGTTGTTCTAGTGTGCCAAATTCATCCAGTCTGTCTTCTACATGCTTCAGATAGTAGTAAATATTTGAGTTTACGCCTTCCTCAAGTTGGATTTTTTGATAGAAGGCACAATCAAGACAGTATTTCTTCATTTTCTCTGGTATGGAGATATACTTGCCTGTGCAAGGTGTCCCACCAATATAGAAGCATGCTCGAGAACCATTTTTCCCTCCGAGAAATCCATCACTGAAGTCGTAATTCACCACTACACAAGGTTCCTCACTTTCCGGACCGTGCTCACAGTTCACTACTTCCCAACAACTTTCGCCCATTAAAAAAACTATAAACATTATACTATTTAAGAAAATTGATGACTTCTGTTTCGATTGATAGAAATCAATATCAGAACTCTCATTCTCCTTAACTCTCAGGGGTATCCAACCCCCCTCTTAGCAATTCTGAGACTCGAACAGATACCAGTATACAAAATTCTTCCTATGAGGCTCAATGGAGATAATTGGTGACCGTTGGTTGTAGAATCCTATTTTACAGCTGGAATTTTCTTTTTCATCTCAACTGCGATTTTGTAATGACTGTAGATGACGCTTAAGTAGAATATCCTCTCAGTGAGTCCCAGGATGCCAAATGGAATTGATATCAGAAATGAAAAGGCAGCCAATATGATTGAGATTGATTGTCCAAGTGTGTTGTAATTATGCTCCAGAGCTAGGCGAAATAGTAGAATGCAATAGATGCTGGTACCAATCAGGATGAAGGAAACATGGATGGATCCTGCCAGCGTATTAATCACTCCATCTGGATCTGTAGGAACAACGGTTACAATAAACAGGGATATAGTAGCACCGACCATCATCAATCCAGATCTTTTCTCAATTAAAGTATAGATCACCAGTGCCTGCAAGGCAAGAGTTGTGACATGTAACAGCATACCGATGATAAATAAGGGTGCAAGACTGCTGTAAATGTACCCTGAGATATAATTAGTAAAAAAACTCATCTCTGAAGGCAGGACTACCAACAATACTTGACAGACACCCGCGAGCCCTACTGTAACGATCGACATGTCCAATCCAGGTATCCCTGACTTCCCTTCCCACATTTTTGGATCTCACCTCGGTGTGAGTTTCAGAGATGCAGCGTATTTAACAATTATTGGGATTCTCAAAATGAGAATAGAGACGATAAAATCTATATGAAATTGATGAAATTGATCATATTCTGAAGCTAACGCATTTATGTGTTGGAATTAACATTCTCTATATCTCTCAGCATACTTTGAAATTATTGAGAAATGGTAGTCATGATCCATCCACAGTCCTATCTGCAAGTTATCAGGAGAAACAAGTTTGAGTTTCTGTCACTGATGGCTACAATCATCCTCGCAAGTACTGCAATAGGCGTACAGAGGACATTACTCGCAGTATACGCCACAGAGCTTGCAGAGAACTTGGATCGTTTCATTCTCCTCTCTGCAGCAATCACCCTCTCGGTCTACGGTATGGCAAAAGCAATAGGGAACTATCTTGGTGGCAATCTCTCCGATTCAAAGGGAAGAAGACTTTTGCTCAGGATTGGGCTGATGACATTGGTAGTGGGATCTCTGGCTATTCTCTTTGCCACGAACCTAGGGATGTTTCTTGTGGCCAACATGATCATCGGGGTTGGAATGGGTATGTTCCTAGCCTCATCAACTGTCATGTTTGCAGATTTGGTATCCTCAAAATATAGAGCCCGGAGTATCTCACTGATGGAATTATCTGTTTACACAGGTACATCATTGGGATCAATACTTGCCGGTATTTTCTCCCGTTTTGGGTATCTCTACTCATTTGCCATTGCATTTGTACTTGTGACTGTTTCAATCATGATTGGTTTCTTTGTCAAGGAGACCATCGGTATGGGCAAGAAACGAAGGAAGAAATCAGTTAAAAAGCGAATGGGCAAAATAGGTCGTCTACAAACCTTCTGGCAGGGGAACCTGGATGGCATCATCATCGACACACCTGATCTAGAGGATCTCTTCTATACCATTAGAGAGGACCCCGAGACCGAAACTAAGGGAAAACTGACCCTTTCTCAGTTTGTCCACCCTTCCATCCTGTTTACCTTCTCAACAGGTCTTATCTCTCGTATCAGTGATACAGCAGTTATCATAGTCCTGCCTCTGCTCATCATCTCCCGTGGTTTCACCACCCTTCAGCTTGGTCTGATTACATCGATGTTTACTATAATGTGGGCTGTAGGGATGTTCTTCTCTGGTCTTATCAGCGATCAAGTAGGCAGAAAGATCCCCGTTGTCATCGGGCTTATTACAGAGTTCTGTGGGCTGGCAATGCTCCTCCTTCCTGTTCTGAGTGGTCAATTGCCTATAATGCTCCTCGGTGTTATGATTGCGGGATTCGGACGGGGTACCTATTATGCTTTGCCTGCATCCATTATCTCTGATCAGGTCAATCAGGAATTGAGAGGTAAGATCCTGGGAATATACCGTTTCACATTGGATTTTGGCTACGTGATTGGTTCACTCCTCCTTGTGCTTCTGGTAGAACCCGTACTTGCAGGTTCTGCTAACACGGTTACCTCAGTCTTTGAGGCATCTCTCATAGTGGTAATTTTCCTGATACTGGTGCAGGCTGTCCTTGTGACCCTGATGCTGAAAGATCCCAAACCTCGGTTCAGACAACTTGACCGAGTTGACAAGCATATGCTCCAGGTACAGCGGTCAATGTCTCTCCTGTGCCAATCTGTTGTGGAGTATGCATCGGATAATCGTCATCGCTCTAAATTGCTAATGGATCAGGCAAAAATTGTTGAACAGAAGGCAGATTCAACCTTGGAACAGATTATCCAATATACCTATGCAGGTTCTATCCATGCAGTCGATGCTCCAGAAATCCTGGGTTTCTCACAGAAAATGGATAAAGCCTTGGGACATACGCTCCGAGGTCTACGACAACTTCACCTGGTCAATGACACACTTCCAGAATCGCTGCGTATCAAAATGAGTAAATTCGCCATTCTCCTTGATTTCATGATGTTGGAGGCAGTAGAGACGATCAACTTGTTGCCAGTCAAGATCTCTTTGGCCGCAGAACAGAGCTATCACGTCAACAGGCTTGAGGAGGTACTTGATGACATCCACCAGTTAATCTGGGAGGATATTGTCCATCTGGAAAGCAACGGACTCAACTCAGTCCTTCTTGCCAAGAGTATGGAGTCCCTTGAGAAGGGAGCAAATACACTCGAGGATGCAGTACAACTGATCCGGTTAGTTGCCATCAAGCACAATATTGTCTAGCATTTTTGGGTGTGCACGAGCAAATCATCAAAAACACCTGCCGAATTCCTTCAGTGTGAACCTGTCTGTTTCACTGCCTGATGAACTTCCCAAGGAAACGAAATTCCTATCAGGAATCCGTCGTGCCCCATCCAGGGGATATTCTCTCAATGCCAAGGACACAAGAATAGCCCTTGAGAATGCACTACGCTATATTCCATCCCACCTTCATAGGGACCTAATTCCTGAATTTCTTGATGAATTGAGGCAATATGGAAGGATCTATGGCTATCGATATCGACCTGGTGATGGATCCAATGATATCAAGGCACAACCAGTGGATGAGTATGAGGGAATACTGGAGGCACGGGCACTGCAGTTGATGATGGCGAATAACGTCAGCTTCGACATTGCTCTCTTTCCATACGAATTAATCACATACGGTAGCAACGGCCGAGTGTGCCAAAACTGGATGCAGTATGTGTTGATCACGGAATATCTCAAAGCGATCAAGGAGGATCAGACCCTTGTCATTATGTCAGGGCACCCGCTGGGTCTATTCAAAACGCACCGTAAAGCTCCTCGTGTCATCAATACCAATGCCATGATGGTGGGGATGTTTGATAACCCCGAAGGGTATGACCGTGCGGCCGCTATGGGTGTGGCAAATTATGGACAGATGACTGCAGGTGGGTGGATGTACATTGGTCCTCAGGGTATTGTGCATGGTACCTATATCACTCTGCTCAATGCCGGTCGTCAGTTTCTTGGCATCCCTGATGATGCAGATCTATCAGGTAAGGTATTCATCACATCAGGTCTGGGTGGAATGTCGGGGGCTCAGGCAAAAGCTGTGGAGATCGCTGGTGGTATTGGTATCATCGCCGAGGTTGATGGATCACGTATAGATACCAGGTATGAACAGGGATGGGTAGGCCGGAAAACAGATTCTGTAGAACAGGTTTTTGCATGGGTGGATGACTACAGACAGTCCGGTGAGACGGTCTCAATAGCCTACCATGGCAATGTCGTTGATCTCTGGAAATATGTAGCGGACAATAATATCTCAATTGATCTTGGTTCAGACCAATCAAGCTGTCACGATCCTTATGGTGGTGGCTACACTCCCATGGATCTCAGCTACGATGATGCAACTGTTATGATTGCAGAGCGTCCTGATGAATTCAAGACCAGAGTAGATACATCACTGCGGGCTCATTTTTCTTATATTCAGACAATGGTGGATCGAGGGATGTATTTCTTTGACTACGGCAATTCTTTCATGAAAGCAGTTTTTGATGCAGGTGCAACAGGGAGTGCTAAAAATGGGGAAAATACCAATGATGGCTTCATTTTTCCATCCTACGTTGAGGATATTATGGGTCCTGTCTGTTTTGATTACGGCTATGGTCCTTTTCGCTGGGTCTGCCTGTCAGGTAAGCCTGAAGATCTGAGGTTAACTGACAAAACAGCAATGTATTGTATCGATCCTACTAGGCGAGGTCAGGACAGAGATAATTTCAACTGGATCAGGGATGCAGAGAAGAATCAACTGGTTGTTGGTTCTCAAGCTCGTATTCTCTATGCAGATGGAGGTGGGCGAGTGAAGATTGCACTTGCTTTCAATCAACTGGTTCGGGACGGAAAATGTGGTCCGATCATGCTGGGTCGTGACCACCATGACACCGGAGGTACTGATTCCCCCTTCAGAGAAACTTCAAACATCAAGGATGGCAGTAATGTCATGGCAGATATGGCCACTCATTCATGGGGAGGAAATATCCTGCGAGGTATGACCCTTGCAGTCCTGTCCAATGGAGGTGGAGTGGGAGTTGGCAAATCCGTCAATGGTGGCTTCGGGCTGGTCCTGGATGGATCTGAGAGAGTGGATGACATTATCAAATCCGCACTTGACTGGGATGTGATGATTGGTGTTGGAAGAAGATCATGGGCGAGAAATCCCCACGCCATGGAGGTCACCCAACAATGGAATGAAACAAATGATGGCAATGCCTCAATACTCATCCCCCACACGGTGGATCGTGATCTTCTGGATTCTATTAAATTGTGATCGAGATCTATATCCAATCAGATTAGTAGGGCTGGAAAGACTCCTGTTGTGGTTTTGAACTACGTAATACTCTTTTTCTGACGAGAGTAGGTATGACTGCAAGAGAAATCAATATCGAAGCAAGTGAAGTTCCACTCTCTGCTGTATCTACGACATCTCCAACAATGATCTTTCCCTTCATTCCATTGGCAATATGCGGTTCACAGACATAGTAGTGTATTCCGATTGCCTGTGTGTAATCTGTAGGTAGTTCCCAGCTGAATGGTGCCGATTGAGGATCACCCGATCTGAAACCGCCGTTATACTCTATATCAGAACTGCTATCCACCTGTGCGATGTTATGAAATGCTGCACCTTCCATCCAGACAAATGTTACCGTATCCCCCGGGTTAATTCGCAGATCGGGCTCTGAGAAGTAATTATTGTGTACCTCAATGACATGGTTGACTGAATCCTGACCAACTACAGGTGAGGAGGAGAGAAAGATAATGAGAACCACTATCTGCAGAAGTCTCATAGATCTCCCTGAGGTTATCCGTATAATAATTGTGAGAAACCTTGACAGGTATGTGCTAGCTCAATTCAATGATACTCCAATGGCTAATCAATAACACCTCTCAGTCGCAAGTATTCTTTGATCTGGATAAGGTCATCAGGGTCTATATAGCTCTCAATATAGCCACACTTGAGGCAAACGAACCTGTTTACTTTGATACTGATATCATTGAATTTTCCTCCTATATCAATCTCCATACCATGATCTCCAGTCTGCTGAAATGGGCCCATAACCTCATTGGAACATTTGGGACAGGTTTCATTTGTTTTCATAGGGGAGGATTTTGGTGCTATTAACTTAAGTCGATCTTAAATTGAGTATATTATTGTGAAAAGTATTCATTTATTGCAAGTGTTGGACTTCTTCCATAAACAATGTAATTCAAATAGACAGAAGCCCTGTTGTTTCATAAGTGATCCGAGAAGCCAAAGTTGATGATGCTGCAGCGTGTGCTAATATCAAAATAGTAACCTGGAGATATGCCTATACTGGGATGATAGAACAGTCAGTGCTCGATGCTCTTCTAGAGAGACAAACTGAAGAGCGTTGGTCTCAGATGATTATCTCATTCTCGGAATCTGATAGAAGTGCATGTTACGTGGTAGAAGAGGCAGGAAAGATCGTAGGATACTGTTTTGCAGGACTCTTAGATGCTTCCAATTGGGAATTGGATCTCGCAGCGATTTATATTCTTCCGGAATATCATGGTAGAGGCTTTGGAAAGCAACTTATTCAAGCTATCTTGAGGCATTTCTCTGAAGTCCGATCTATGATTGTCTGGGTCCTCAAAGATAACAAGGCAGAAGAATTCTATACCAAGCTTGGAGGCGTCAAAGTGGAAAGTAAATTAGAGCGAATTGGGGATCAAGAATATCTCTTGCATGGATATGAATATGATCAGGTCGTCTTGAATAAATTGCGGGATTAAGCCACTCTACTTCCCAGTTCTGCCTCACGTTCAACCTGGAGAAGTATCACTTTCTTGTCAGATTGAACCGCTCCAATAATGAGAAATTCTGACATGATTGGTCCAATCTGTTTGGGTGGGAAGTTTACCACTCCCATAACCTGTCTCCCAATCAGATCTTCAGGTGTGTAGTAATCCGTGATCTGTGCACTGGATTTCTTCACTCCAATTTCCTCACCAAAGTCCACCTCGAGAATGTAGGAAGGGTTTCTTGCCTCTGGAAACTCTTTTGCACTTACTACTTTGCCAACTCGGATATCAACTCTCTTGAATTCGTCCCATGTTAGATCAGACATGATCTACCGATTTCCATGGCTCATATAACATTTTGGCTCACTCGTTAAACCTCAGGATAGAGGAATAAAGTCTATCCAGATCAAACCGGTCCGTATTATATCAAGGATGGTGAGATTCAGGGTGCGGTGAGAAATCTCAGGTATACCGAGAGTTTTGTCAAAGCCTTCAGCGAGGGCAATGTCATATCTGTAGGGTCTGAGAAGAGAAACTACCAGATTAGCAATGTTCCGTCATTACACCTCAGCAAATACCATTTCTCCTCTGTAGCTCACACATCTCAGGCTCTGGAGTAGCCATAGTGAAGTTAACTTAGAATGTCCATCAGGCAGTGTATGCTATTCTAGACTAAGATCCATACAATCACGTGTCGTTTACCTGATTTTTCTTGCAAATA
>JAEOUB010000487.1 GCA_016839545.1 Candidatus Kariarchaeota archaeon
ACCAGACTGAAAATGATGATGATGACAGTATTCAGTAAGATGAATGTCTCGAGAAAGAGCACAATCGTGCCCTGTCATAACCATTACAAAGATGTTTTGTCGGCAGGAAATCAGCTTTATCTCTTTTGTCTGGAAGACTACTTCACGATATAGACGCTGCTGAGTACATCGGGGTACTCATGCTCTATCGTCAGACCGGCATCTGCGATTGCCTTCTCGATTACCTCAGTCTCCGGAAGATCCATTGGGATATGCCAAGTGGTGCTGGGATTGGAGAAATTGATGAGGAGCATGGCCTCACGGTACAGTGTCGAAATCAGCTTGGAGTCTCGCTTGGTCAGCTCGAATACGATGACACGACCGTCCTCACCAACAACACGCTTTGCCTCTTTGAGAATTGAAACTGCCTGCTTGGGATGGGAAGCTAGTGTCATGAACAGCAGGGCGACACTGCCCTTGGCACCAGCTTTGTATGGCCAGTCGTCGATGGAGTCAATTTTCTCCACCACTGACATGGGTGATGTACCCACCAGCAGGGCATTGTAATCAAGAAATGTGAAATTGGGGTGGTAGCGGACAAACTCCTCGAGACTGGGGATATTTTGCTCCTCCAATCTCTTGGACTCGTAGATGATAGTGTTGATCATGCCGTATTCAGGACCAAGTACCAGCATCTGCTGGTCGAGAAGATCGCCGAGAGGTTGGGTAAGTTTGGCGACAATATCTTCCCAAAGTGCGCTCTTGATGCGTTCCATCTGGATCTCGAAGAAGTAGCGTGTGATACGCCCCAGTTCTTTTGATCCTGCCGGGGTGGTCTGTACCACTTTTGCCCTACCTTGAGTGGTGGCTTTGAGGTAGTCAGACTCTTCCAGGGTAGATACTGCGCGGTAGAACTTGGATTGGTGCATCTCTTCCAAGTCGGGATACCGTGATTTCATGCGTTCAAAGAGGTCAGCCACGGTTGATGGCACCATTGCCTGGCGGCAGATCTCGACCTCCAGCCACCTGAGCTCAAAGCCGGTGAATGGCTCCTGCCATGCTGCCAGGAAGGACTCCTCCAGATCACGGGGAAAGCCGAACATAGACCGTTGTTCGGAACTTGATTAAAAAGGTTAGTGGTACCCTGTATGCAGTAATTCCTATTTTTGCAAAAATATGATTGTGAATCTCAGAATTAATCATAACACTTTTTATAATTAATATCGGTCTCTCGAACATGGTACAAGCCACAGCGATATCTGACAAATACTGGGTCAGATACGTCTTTCTCATTGTGATCTGGCTGATCATCGTCAGCGTTGCGTTCTCCGGGCGTGGCCTGCTGGTAGACCAGATCCAGGGATCGAGTGATATTATCTCTAGTACGACACCTGCTGCAGAAGCTCTGGAGCTCTATGCTGATCGATTCAACCTTACCGGGGATTCGGTCCAACACATCATAATTGTTGACCTTGAAGACGGAGGTCCGCATCAGATCACAGATGCAGAGTGGGAGGCTTTTACCCTCTATCTCGGCCTGTATGTGAATGCGACCACCTTTGAGCTGGGATATGACCAGATCATCTCTGCCCCATTCATCCGTGAGGCAACTGCACTTCTTCCCAATTCTGAGGATTTTGCACGGGAATTCATCTCTGATGACAACAGTACCACCATGATTTTCCTGGAGTCATCATCACTTGATTTTGAGGAGGACGAGGTAGAGATCCGTGAGCATGTACATGATATCCGTGACCTGCTGGCAGACACCGATGGATTCTTCGATTTTGTAGCAGAATTTGAGGAAAGTATCCCCGTCCCTGCCGGTTTTATCGCGAACACACTTCCGACAGAAGCTGAGATTGAAGAGGCAGAAATCCTGCTGACCGGTACCTTTGCCAACATTGTGGACACTCTTGAAATCACCGAGGAATCGTTTGCCAATTCAGAGCTGATTGCAGCAATTGTGATCACTGTCATCCTGTTTTTGGTATTCAGAACACCACTGGGTGTCTTCATCCCGATGATTGCCACACTTTCAGCATTATTGCCGGCTTATCTTGCCACTGCACTGATTGCACAGACCGGATTTATCTCAGTCAATGATTTCTTGCCGGCCGTGATCGCCATGATCGGTATCGCTGTCGCCGTTGATTACAACCTGTTTATGCTGGTTCGGTATCGAGAAGAGTACCGCAAGCGACGTGCCTCACTTGAGGCAGAAGGCCTGTGGAATCGTGAGACCCGTCATCAGACACAGGTGGAGAGTTCCAAGAAGATGAATGCCACTGCTGGTACTGCCATTATGTACTCTGGTCTGACAGTGATGATCGGGTTTGCAGCCCTGTTTATCTCTCCTGATGGTTTTTCCAAGGCAATGGCTGTGGGAGTGTCACTGGTAGTGCTGATCTCTGTGATTGCTGCCCGAACACTGACTCCTGCT
>JAEOUB010000488.1 GCA_016839545.1 Candidatus Kariarchaeota archaeon
CACGATCAAGCTCATTGCTGGTAGCCCAGAAGATTACACCCATTGAAGGTATTGCCAAAATTGTGACGACCATCAGTGGAATTGCGAGAAGCATGTAGCCTCCTTCCACAACTACTTTTGTAAATGTGGCATTGTTACTATTAAACAGAAGATGCCAAATAGTTATAGTAACAACGGGAAATGCGAAAATGGAGAGCCAGCTTGGGATTAATTGAAGAATCATGCAATCACTATAGGTTCCAAGTCGTGTTCGGTTTGAAGATATAAAAGAGCAATGTTGTGGCAAATTTCCCTTCGATCTCGAAATACACAGAACAGAGACTTATGAATACAGATCATGGTATCCTTGTCCATGCCAGACCTTGGGGCTTAAACTATAGGCGAGGATATCTGTGAAACCCAGGATAATTGCATTGAATGCAATAAATACAACTGTGGTTCCAGTAAGTACTGGCCAATCAAATGCCAATGCTGACTGTACAAGGAGGGTTCCTATACCAGGGATATTGAACAGCAGCTCAAGAGCAGCGACTCCAGAAAACGAAATAGGAAATGTAACTGCAATAGTTGTGATGAATGCAGGAAGAGCATTACGCAGAGCGTGTTTGTAGATCACAGTTCGCTCGGGAAGACCTTTTGCCCGAGCTGTTTTGATGTAATTTTCCCTAAGAATTTCCAGCATATGACGTCGTACAAGACGAAATTGAAAACCTGTGTATCCCAGAACCACTACTATTATGGGGTAGATACTATAGCGAAAAAGTTGAAAGAAGCCCTCCGGTAAGGGTCGCGGCCAAATACCGCCTGAAAAACTGCCGATATAGAGAAGTATCCAGAGACCGAGAATGTAGGATGGAATTGAGTATGTCGCAGTTGTCAAGACTCTTACGACGTTATCAAGGAGGCCTGCACGCTTGGTTGCACTGATAATACCGAGGAAAAAAGCAAGGGGCGTATAAATCAAAAATGCGAATCCAAATGTGATCATAGTATTTGGTAATGCATTTGAAATCAACTCGGACACATCCATGTTATAGGTCCACGAAATACCAAGAGATTGATCAATGAATATCAATTTTAAGTAATTGACAAACTGGATATGAATGGGTAAATCCAGACCGAGACTCTCCCGTAATAGTTGCAGACGATAAGCCCGTTCTGCGTCAGAGCCAATAAATGAAAAGAGAAAGAATACTGTTGGATCATATGGAATGATTTTCAGCATCACCAGGATAATTGCTATACCACCCATGAGCTGCATAACCAATCCCACAATTCTGTAGAATATATACTCCAACAAATTCATCGTTTCGCAACCTGAGGGGTTTGTCTACCCCGGTATAAGTTGATTATAGTTTGAACATTTATAATAGAATCGAATTGAACTATTTTGATATTCTAGGGGCTAGATTGTTATTTTTATCTTATTCTTTGAGTTTGGGATCAAGAGCATCTCTGAGTGCATCACCAAAGAGGTTGAAACCAAGGACAAGTGAGAACAGACAGAGACTGATGAAGGTCACGCCCCACCAATTTCTAAGTGGGTCATTGAATATCGCTGAATTCAGATCTGATCCCCACACCAATGTGGATTGAGATCCGAACCCAAGGAACGCTAGACCGGCTACAGCGATAATTGCTCCTGCAATACCCAGAGTGAAGAAGATAATCACTGTTGAGAATGCATTGGGCATGATGTGCTTGGTGATAATCCTGTAATGGGTTGCACCAAGAACACGCTCGGCCTGAATGAATTCACTTTGTTTCAAAGATAGCACTTCAGCTCGTATAATACGGGCTGTACCACCCCATCCAATAAAGGAGAAAATGGAGAAAACCACAAGGTAGTAAGCACCTTCAAGATTAATACGCTCGAACAATGGTGTGAAAGCCGCTGATACCAGTAGAAGAATTGGTAGACCGGGCATAGCGATGATAACCTCGGTTACTCGCTGTGTGATCTGATCCAATGTTCCACCAATGTATCCTGCTGCAGATCCGATAAAAGCACCGAGTGTAACAGATATGGTAGTGGACACCACACCAATGAGGATAGAATAAAATGATCCAAATAGGACTCTAGAGAAAATGTCTCGTCCAATGTAATCAGTACCAAACGGATGTATTGCGCTGGGTGGATCATTAATTGAGCTGACATTGATGAAATTCGGGTTCCACAGATTGAATACGGTCTTTGGAACGTTTGCAGATGAGATATCACTGACGGGGTCAACTATCAGAACGGCAACTGAGAAGATAGATATGATAACCCAGAAGATAACCAGGAATAAACCGAGCACACCTACATTGGATCTCTTCAATCTTCGCCAGACGACTGCAAGTTGTTCACCAGATCCGAAATCAATAACACGCTCTTCGAGAGAATCACCGAATTTTCGGAGTTGGTTGGAAAGTTCCTTGTTATTGTCTAGTGTCATTCCCTCAAGATTAATTGCCTGATCCATAGTATAGATTGTGATCTTTGAAGTATCACGGGCAAAAACAGAGAAGAGATTGCTTGTCTGTTTGAGACCGATATCGATCACACCATCCCATGGAACGGACACTGTATAAAATGGAAACTTCTTGACTGTAATTGTGTCGTCATCAATGGAGATTGATTGTCGACCGAAGTTACGAACCAGCCATTTGTTAGGAAGATGTGAGGCAATTGCAAGCATATACCCCGCAACAGCCCATCTGGTCCAGAATTGGTAGTCAATTCGTACGGTATTTCCATTTTCGGTCAGCTGAGGAG